>JBBABI010000110.1:0-2502 GCA_041679065.1 Candidatus Absconditabacterales bacterium | reverse complement strand
AGGGAGGACCAAATGCTGGCCATACCTTGGAATTTGATGACATGAAATTCGTAGCCCACACAATCCCGTCAGGGATATTCCGCGACATGATAAATATCATCGGTAATGGTGTTGTGGCAGATCCCGTAGGATTAAAGAATGAAATCGAGAATCTGATAGCTACGGGGAAATTGACATGGGATGAAATAAAAAGGAAGCTCCTGATCGCAAAAGATGCGACATTCATCCTACCAGTACATCGCTTATTGGACATTGCAGAAGATGTAACAAAGAAGAAACCGATCGGTACTACAGCAAAAGGTATCGGACCAGCATTCAGAGACAAACTGGACCGAAATGCTCTCTTCATGAAAGACCTGTTTGAAGAAGACTTCATGGAGAAATTCCATGAGATAACGAATAAACATCTGCTGTATATCGAAAAGGTATTAGAATACGACTTCACCAAAGCGGAAATCAAGGGAAATGATAAGAAATATTCATTCCAGGAATATACAGAAGAATGGATAGCAGCATTGACAATAATAACTGATCTTACATTCATTGATTGCCGTAATTACTTACAAAAAGCATTGAAGGAAGGGAAAGAGATTCTTGCCGAAGGAGCACAGGGCTCATTGCTGGATGTAGATTTCGGCACCTATCCGTATGTCACTTGCTCCAACACCATATCAGTGGGAGTATGTAAAGGACTCGGGGGCAATCCGCATCAGATAGGCAAAATCATCGGAATATTCAAAGCCTATACCACACGGGTAGGAAACGGACCTTTCCCAACCAAGCTCACTGATGAAAACGGCAGACATTTAGCGACATTAGGCCATGAGAAAGGTGCATCGACAGGAAGAGTAAGAGATTGCGGATGGCTGGATTTACCGGCATTGAAATACGCCATAAATCTCAATGGAAATCCGGATACAACCGAACTCATCATGGCGAAACTGGATGTATTATCCGGACTGAAAGAACTAAAGATATGTGTTGCCTACAAAGATAAGGAAGGGAATATCGTCTCCGATGATGACTTCAATGCAGCATGTATCACTGAAGATTACACGCCTGTATATCAGTGTTGTACACCATGGACTGAAGACATAAGCAAGGTCAAAAAATATGAAGATCTACCTCCAGCGACAAAAAGATACGTGGAATATATCGAGAATCAACTCGGAATGAAAATCGCCCGTATCGGCATAGGAGCAAACCGTTTACAAACTATAAGTAAATAGTAATCACGAAAGTGAAAACATTGATTGAGAGTCTGGCATATCCAGGCTCTTTTTTTAAATCTTGAAAAAGTCATCCTTTTATATACTGTTGTAAACAACAAAAAACAATCAATCATTATTCATTATTCATTATGCATTATTAATTTTTAATTATTCATTCCTTTCCTATGCCAGAAGAAACCTATATCCGCCCTACACGAGATCAGTACTTCATGGAAGTAGCCAAAACCATTGCCAAAAGAGCTACCTGCGATAGAGGCAGAAGCGGCTGTGTGATCGCAAAGAATAACCAGATCGTCGTCACCGGATACGTCGGCTCACCTCCTTGACTTCCACATTGCGATGATGAAGGGCATCAATTGAAACATCTAACCCATGAAGATGGTAGCGTGACTACGCATTGCATGAGAACTATCCATGCCGAACAGAATGCTATCTGTCAGGCAGCGAAATTATGAGTGCAATTGCAGTGAGCAACCGTATATGTCAAAATGACACCTTGCAGAACCTGTGCTATGCTGCTAATTGCCTGTGGGATAACGAGAGTCGTCTGTGAAAAAAAATACCACGCGTGAAAGGAGTCAGAAGAGATGTTTAAGAAAGTAGGTATAGAATTGTCATATTTCGATACAGAAATAGAGAAGTACGAGAAACAATAGAAAGAGAATGAATAATGAACAATGCATAATGAATAATGTAGGTTTTTTTCATATACAAAAAACTCCACAATTATTCATTGTTAATTATTCATTATTCATTAAGCCACCGTAGGCGGCGCTGGTGTTTCATTGACTGCAGGCGGAACAAGATCTGCCTCATCTTCATCCTCTTCAGCTCATTTATTCATTCTCGCTCTGATAGCGAAGACGATAACCAGGATAAGAAAAATACCGACAGCAATTCAGACAATCCGCAAAATTATTTTTATCCAGGAAATTTTAGAAGGATTGGAAACTACCACCGTTTCTTCAACTATTTTCACATCATTATTGGGACAAAGGGTGCTGACAATATTATAGAAAGCGACAATCTTGCAGATATCAGGCATGATAATAGTATCCATATCCAAGGGATCCACTTGATTTTCATTTATCGTTTGTCCTGCTTGAGCAAGATTTTTATCAATGGTATCTATGATATCCTGTAATATCTTTTTTCTATTGTCTTGTTGAGAATTGGTAGATGACTGAGAAACAGCATTTTCAAAATCATTGAATAACGCATTCACATCTACAGCGAGGTTGGAGGGAAGAAGAGAAAGAATTTCCGCTTT
>JBBABI010000109.1:0-2596 GCA_041679065.1 Candidatus Absconditabacterales bacterium | reverse complement strand
CCCATCCCGAAACAGCAACGGGAATCAGTAGAAAATCATCTATTATCTCACATCACAAAATATCCTCCAGTACTTATATTAAATTCACTAATTCCACATCTAGCATCGGTTTTGACATCCGCAGCAAGATATGCAGATTCATCGAGTTTCTTGCAGGTAGAACCACTAGAACAGACAAAGACACCTGTATCTTGGATCTTCACCGTCTCACCAGGAAGTCAGATGATTCTCTTGATATAAGGAATTGTTTTGCCAGGAGGAACAAAAACGATCACGTCTCCTCTATGAAGCTGTCCAAATCTCGGAGTGATCTTATCTACCATGATAAAGTCGTTCTCTTCGAAAAAAGGAGACATGCTTGCTCCGACTACAGTATAAGGATTAGCAACAAAAAATCTGATAAAGAGGACTATTCATCACACGAATACCAGAAATGAAATCATATCAAAAATATCAAATAATAGATTATTAAATCTTCTTTTAAACAACATTATGCTGATCAACTAACAAATAAAATCGAATGAAAAACAGTGAATCAAATGCATAGCTAAACACATTTTCACTATATTTTTTAATTTTTTTCAAATTCTTAACTCTGCACTCTACACTCTGAACTCTGCGCCCAATTAGAACGGTACTTCTTCATCATCTGGGACAACATCTACTGGTGCATCTACAACATGTTCCACCTCCTCGCCACCTTGTCCTTTAGGATCTAAGAAGATAAAATTATCCACAATGATTTCAGTGGAAAACTTATCTTTCCCTTCACTGTCCTGCCATTTCCTTGTTCTGAGTCTTCCTTCGATGTAGATTCTCTTTCCCTTGTTGAGATACTTAGCCAATACTTCAGCACCTTTCCCATAAGCTACACATCTGTGGTACTCTGCGTCTTCCAATACATTTCCCTCTTTGTTCTTGAATTTCCTGTTGGTCGCTACAGTAAAATTGACGACAGGAGTTCAGCTACTTTCAATGGTTTTCACTTGCAAATTGTTGGTAGCTCTTCAGATAATCATCACTTTGTTCAAATCCATGGTTTGCTCAATTATCGTGTAAAAAAGAGATGAATAAGCATTCATCAAATAGAATGTACGTAATTTTGACGTAAAATCAATTGATTTTTACGTGGACTTAAGTAAACTCAATTACGTCAATCGACGCTTTTTTTTAATGCCCAGATGATGGACCTGCCTGCCTGCCGGCAGGCAGGATTGGTAGACAATAATTACTTATCTCTTTAGACAGAAAGATGAAATACACAGTTTACGCAATAAGAAGTATCTCAAAGGATTACATCTATGGTATGATTAACCGATAACATAGAAAGAAGATTACATCAACATAATTATATGAAAATCAAAAACAACAAAACCTTATGCCCCATTTGCGTTGATGTACAAGGAAGAATATAAGACAAGACCTGAAGCAAGAAAAAGAGAGAAATACCTAAAAAGTGGATGCGGAAAAGAATTCTTAAGACAATTATAGTGACATGCCCAGATGATGGAATTGGTAGACATGCTAGACTCAAAATCTGGTGTCTGTAAGGACGTGGGGGTTCGAGTCCCCCTCTGGGTACAGAAAATAAATCTGATCAAAAGTCAGGTTTTTTTTATTTATTCTTGTTTTTCCCGCCATCTTTGATAAGATACCAACTCACGACCTTCCTCGATTTTGTACGATTTTTGACGACTTTTTACGATTTTCCTCAATAAAGATGATGGGCAATATTGTTTTAGTTGGCGCTTGAGGTACCTGAATGTCAGGAATTGCCTGAATCCTGCATGATTTATGATACACTAATATTATTGCAATAGATGCTGTAGAAAGTGAATTAACCAAAAGATTGGAAATGAAGTGAATCAAAGTCATCCGCCATGGAAAATATAAGGTTCAACGATGAGATATCGTCATTTATTCCGAAGCAGTGGCTGAATGCGAAGAAGTCCTGGAAGCGAGGCGCATCATGAAAGCAAAAAAACAGCCGATGATCATCCTCAATTATTTTGAGTTCCTGGGAGAAGTATCTAAATATTTCATCTCTGTCGGATTTGCAGGCACAAACGGAAAAAGTTCTACCACTGCCCTTGCCATCACGACCGCGAAAAAGGTTCTGCCTGAGTTAGGTTTGTGAATACTCTGAGCACTTGTGCCCGAACTCGATAACAACAGCTATTACATCAACCCAAAATATAAAGCGAAAATCAAAACCATTTTCGACTTCATGCTCAACAAGAAAAGATCTCACGAACTGCAGCACGAAGCATATAGCATGATCAAGAAACAGTATTTCTTCGTAGAAGCCTGTGAGTACAAAAGACACTTCTTATATTTAGATTTGGATTACGCAGCTATCACCAGTTTGGAACTTGATCATACGGATTATTATAAAGACATGAAAGATTATTCCCTCGCATTCAAACAATTTTCAAGCAAAACGAAGAAGCAAATTTTTATTCCAAAGGGGCTTCCCAACATCGAAGGTTGAAACGTGGAAACGTGGAAAGGTGGAAAGGTTAAAAGAATACCGATTAAAAAAATCAATTTCAAACATCTTCGAGGCAAACACAATAACATCAATGGCTCATTAGTT
>JBBABI010000108.1:0-2599 GCA_041679065.1 Candidatus Absconditabacterales bacterium | reverse complement strand
CGCCGGAAGCACTCGCGGTTATTTTCGAATGCATGGCATGGTCGCGTAAACAAGAGCAGTGGTCCAAAGAGGATCTTGGAGAACTCCAAAAATTTATTGATGATGTTCAACGCACCTTTGGCTGCTTTGATCCAGAAGAGCAAGGCGCGGTTCCAACAGAGGTACAGGAGCTCGTTGATCAGCGGGAGCATGCGCGTGCGAACAAAGATTTCCAGGCATCCGATCGTCTACGGGATGACATTCGCAAACTGGGATACCAGGTACGCGATACCGATGCAGGGCAGGAGGTGAAAAAGTGCTAAAAAGGATACACATCGTCTTCATGAGTTTTCCTCTCCATTGAAGGGTTTTCTGGGCACAAAAGTTTGAGGAACCATACCCGATGTCACATTGTCTTGACAAAAATGACAAATTTACACCAAAAAATGTACAGGACGGCAAGGGTAATTTTTTGCCTTAAAACAGAGGAGAATCAGCTGTTTTGATGCAAATTTCTTCTACGAAATGCCAAAAGGACAGCGTATTTCCCCACAGAGGGCGATTGGTTCATGCAATCGACTGCGTAACAACAGCGACCTTTAGCCGTTTCCTTAGCTGCACGGAACGGTGCAGGAGCCTTGCTTCTATGCACTGATTCTCCTAGGATCTTGCGTAAAGATCCGCTCCCCCAAGAGTAAAGGAGAGAGTGGTCTGTGTCAGTGGTCTTTAACAATTCGGCAACTTGCCTTCCCTCGAGTGCACTGAGGGGTGACAAGAATCTCACACTGAAGCGGGCACTGCGGTGTCTGCATTTCGGTCGTGCGTCTTGCGGCGGTGCAATCCTCTAAGCCTGCGGTCTCATGCTCGTGTTCCCTCTTTATATATAAGGAGAAGAGTTCGCCTCTCCTCTTGTAGGAGATTTTTAGTACTCATCCTCACACAGAAGAGTCTGGCGACCGTATCGGATCTGTATTGCCACCGTTTACAAAAACACAGACACCTCCCACACATTTTTTCTCGTTTTTAATTCCCCTTCTTAATTCTTCTATGGACTTTACTCGCATGAAGAAACTTCTCGCGGGTGCATCCATTACTGCAATTTCGCTCACCCAGGCAGCGAGCGTTTTTGCCGCATACACGGATGTCCCTAGCGGGGTCTGGTACCAGGATGCCGTCAACGCCTTTGTTGATGCAGGCTACTTGGATGCCAGTCAAACGCGCTTCCGCGGTGGCGATCCAGCCAACCGTGCGGAGTTCGTGAAGCTCGTTGTTGAGCTCAATGGCGGGATTCTTTCGACTCCTCCAGCCGTTGCTAGCTTTGATGACGCAACAACCGGTGCGTGGTACTACGGGTACTTCGAGGAAGCCGGCAAGGAAGGTTGGGTCCGCGGTGACGGTGACTGCTATGGCAGCCATCCGTGTTACGCGCGTCCTAGCTCGAACATCAACCGCGCAGAAGCTGCGGCTTTGATCGTTCGCTCCTTCGGCCTGGAAGCAACCAGCGATGCCGCGCAATTCGTCGATAACCCATCGGGCCAGTGGTACACGGACGTCATTCAGACGGCTGCTGACCATTGCGTTCTGCAGGGTGACGACAGTACGGGTCGTGTTCGCCCTGGCGATAACATGAACCGTGCAGAAATGGTCGTGATGCTCTACCGCGTTGACCAGGGTCTCACCTTTGGTGTGGACTGTGGTACCAGCGTGGGTGGAGAGCCTATGATCGTGGATGTCGTTGCAACTTCTCCTACCACGGTGGAGGCGGAGTTCAACGTCACCTTGGATGCTGCATCCGCTGAGGATGTTGCCAACTACACGATCACCGGTTCCCCGGAAGTGGCGATCAGCTCTGTAGCTCTCCTAGACTCGGAGTCCGTTGAGCTCACGCTCGGCGAAGCTCTTTCTGCCGGTCATGAGTACACACTCACGGTCAGCAATCTGGAGGCAGCAGACGGATCGGTCATTGATGATGCGATCACGTTTCTTGGCTACACAGCCTTTGTAATCGGTGATGGTATTCTGGAAGCATCACTCTCCGCATCCAGCCCCGTAGGAGACACTGTCCCCAAGGGTGCTGTCGGCGTGGTGCTGCTTTCCATAGACCTTACCGCATCCTGCGATGACTCCGTTCTGATTGAGGACCTCACGGTTCTGCATGAAGGATTCGGCGCAAGCACGGATGTCGATGGCGTCTACGCCGCCATAAACGGCGCACGCGTGACGCGCAAGCGCACGATTGACGCCGAGGATCAGACCGCGGATTTGAGGTTTTCCTCACCGCTGGTTCTGGATCCATGTGAGACCGTCACGCTCGATCTTGTAGCGGACTTCTCCACAACTGCGGACACAGCTTCCGAGCACAACTTTGTGCTGGAGCTGGAGTCGGATATCTTCAGCAATGCCAAGGAAGTCACGGGTAACTTCCCCGTTCGCGGAGAGACCTTCCGTATGGCCGCAGTGACCAGCGGAACAGTTTCCGTGACCTACCGTTCCATCTCCCCCGATGAGGTGGAGGTTGGTGACACGGGAGTTGTTGTTGGTAAGTTTGAAGTCTCTGTGGATTCCACAGAGGACCAGACTTTCTACTCGATGACGCTGGAGCAGAACAGCTCCGTCTCCG
>JBBABI010000107.1:1108-2635 GCA_041679065.1 Candidatus Absconditabacterales bacterium | reverse complement strand
CCAGTTCGATGGCACAGCAGGGGAGACCCCGATCGCGCAGTGCGCACTGGTTTTTGGTGCAGCGGTCCGGTCGCTTGATGAACCCGGACCGGGTATAACACGTAGAACACTCACCGCTGTCAATATTTATCAGGATGGGGGAGTGGAACGGCTCATTTTAAGCGGCGGAAAGGGGAGTGCAACGCAGGAAAGCGAGGCAGCGGTCATGCGAAAAGTAGCGATGCTGGCCGGCGTGGATCCGCAGGTAATCCGGATAGAAGACACATCGCGATCCACGTGGGAAAACCTGCAAAACAGTCGTCCACTCCTTGCGGATTGTCAGAGTATTGTTGCGGTGAGTGATCGTTATCACCTTGCGCGCATTCTGTACCTTGCACATGTACAGGGGTGGGGTGATCTGCAGACGTATCCCGCCGCCGCACACCCGTACTGGCTCTTTGAATTCAAAAGTTCCCTGCGTGAAGCAGTGGCAATCCTCTACTACGCAACTATGCGTGCCCTCATGATTGATCCAATTGACAATTGGCTCATGAATTCTTGAGCGAATCGGGAAACAGGCTCTCTGAGAGGTCTTTGTGGTTCCAAGGATATCTGTATCGGAAAGAGGAGAATCTCGCGTCGATTTTTTTGCAAATGAAAAAAGGGGAGACCAAGTCGATGATTGCAAGAGTCGGGTGACACATGCAATCGAAGAGTGACTTGATCTCCCCAACGCACCGGGAATAACATTGCGTGAAACATCCCGGCCCGGGAACTTTAATAGAACAGGCTTTTGAACACAATAATTATCTATTGAGTCAATTGCTTTGTTAACATAAAATGCATTATGTTAAGTAGGAAGTATTGTGGAAAACCCCTCTACCCCGCTCTCTCAGGCGATTCAAAGCAAAGTGTCATGGTGAGCTGTCATCTCGAGCGTAGTCGAGAGACGAACCATGACATGGTGTCACCCTTCGACTCCGCTCAGGGTGACATAATTACCACTCAGGGTGACATAATTACCACTCAGGGTGACATAATTACCGCTCAGGATGACAGTATTCCATTCAGATCATGCCTTCTACCACCACAAAAACGGCCTCTAGTCCCCTATCTCAGGCAATAGAACGGTATCTCACCTTCCTAAAGGCTGAGGAAAACAAGTCGCCGCTGACCATTACGTCCTATCGGCAGTCCCTGAACCTCCTTTTGAACTTAAGTGGTATCACTGATCCCCTGCTCTTTAATAAGCAGGTTGTGCGTGTCTATAAATCCGCACTGCACTCTCATCGCACAAAACAAGGAAAAGAGCTCTCTGTGCGTACCAAGAACCACCATTTGACAATACTCCGTGCTTTCTTGCGTTATCTTATTCAGGAGGAGGAATTAGAAGTCTATCCGCCCGATATGGTCAGCCGCTTTAAAGAAGAGCAGCGTCAGGTAAAAGTGCTCTTTCATGATGAGCTTGAGCGGCTTTTGAACGCGCCGGATCTAGAGAGCAAAGTCGGCAAGCGTGATTCGGCCATCCTCAACCTCTTCTTCTCCACC
>JBBABI010000107.1:0-1098 GCA_041679065.1 Candidatus Absconditabacterales bacterium | reverse complement strand
GAGGCCTTAACCGCAAAGACCTGAATTTTGAAACGAGGGAGATCAGTGTACGGGGAAAACGCGGCAAGATCCGTGTGGTCTTTGTCTCCGATAGAGCCGCCACAGCACTGCAACACTACCTGGAAGCGCGTTTGGACCACCTCTCCCCTCTCTTCATCCGCAATCACGATCAGGCGCGTATGGCGATGCCGCCGGGGGAAGAATTCCGCCTGAGCCGCATTTCTATTTATAACGTGGTGAAGAAGTATGCTCTTGTGGCCGGAATCGTCTCTTACCCCTCTCCGCACACCCTGCGCCACTCCTTTGCCACAGATCTCTTGAGGAATGGTGCGGATCTTAGGTCAGTGCAAGAGATGTTGGGGCATAAGGATTTAAGTACGACGCAGATTTATACGCATGTAACCAACCCTCAATTAAAAGAGGTTCATCGCAAATTCCATGGAAAATAAGAGGTGCATACCTGTTCGTTGTATTCTCGGCGGAACGCAGTGAAGCCGGACGTAGGTGGAAGAAATATCATGGACGTTAATACGATTTTTATTATCATTGGGCTATTAATTATCTGGGTAATAAACGAGATGCTTGATATTCGTCTTTCTCGCAAGGATATGCGGGAATACTTACGCTCCCCTACTTGGAAACAAAAAAGAGAAGAGGCGTTTGTTGTGCATGGAAGATTTTGTGCAGTTTGTAGAGCAACCACAAATTTAGAAGTGCATCACTTGCGATATCGGAAGTGGCTCTTGCCAATATTTGGAAGGGAAAATGTCAAAAAGGATCTCAGAATTCTATGTAAAAAACATCATCCAAAAGGTCGGTATTCTGCATGGGAGATTTGGTTGCGCAGATTGTTTTATAGAATGTTTGGTGTCTGAGACTGCGTATAGAGCCGGAAGAAGTTTCATGGGAAGTAGGATATCCGTGCTAACACAAGTAAGTAGTAAATTTGATATTTATTAAAATGCTAGTTTCTGTACTATGAGGAGTATGGCTGATTCATCTTCTCAAAAGAAGAATATAGATAAGCAATATAAGCGTTTTTTGAGTGTATATCTAAATAGAATTTTAGCATTGCAAGCATCTTTCAAAATAATGGAT
>JBBABI010000106.1:0-2642 GCA_041679065.1 Candidatus Absconditabacterales bacterium | reverse complement strand
TATCTGGGAAAAAATCCTTGTTAATAGCAGGGTTATAATTCCTGTAATCAACGATTGATTGAAGCTCGTTGACTTCAGGAAGACGGCATTTTAGTTTATTGCAGTACGCCTGTGCTTTTTTGAAATTCATTTCTTGCTGCGAGCTTGGACCCCATTCAACGCCTAACAAGCTGTCACGAACCCATCCGTCCTCAAGCTTCTTGAAGCGGTTAGGATCGCGCAAAAGTTTTAAGAAAGCTGATTCTGCCTGTACTGCTTTGATCTTTGGAATTTTCATAAATCCTCCTTCTCCTTTGGTTAGGGGGTTAATTGGTCCTAAAACCAAGTTCTTTAAGCAATGCTCTCATCTCAAAATTTCTATCTTCAAAATAATGGACATACGTTCTTAACTTCCCGTGATTATGAGCATTTGCTTTCATGTATTCTTCTGCCCCTTTGATGGTCAAGAAGAACTCAACAGGATGCCAGATATATCCCATGCTCAGTTCTTCGATGTCATCGAGCTCGTCCTCGGTCACATCATACCCACGGTCTTTAAGCTCTTCTATAACTTCTTGCCTTGAGTCAAATCTTTCTTGGAGGTCAGGGTGTCCATATTCTGTTCTTTCTTCTCCGGCCCCATAAGGACAACAAACAGAATACCCATCTGCTAAAACGCCGACACAATGCAATTCTTGAACAGTTACATAAATTGGATATGCCGTACATCGATTATCTTGCGTTTCGTATTCTTTTTTTAATTCTTCAACAGTCATCTCAGGTGTTTCACAAACATAAATACCCTTTGGATCAAGACCAGTTAAGATTGAAACGCTTCTTTTATTTTCCTCGCACATGCAGCACCTCCGATGGATTAAATTGTTTTAGCCAATGCTGAAAATCTCTTTCTCCCTGCCTCAGCTTCTTTCTCTTGCTCTGGAGTAAGTTCTGGCCGGTCAATATACTCTCTGTTTATTTGTGGCTGAAGAATGCTTTCTTGTCTTTGGTTAAAAACATCTGCGATCGTAGGAAGAAAGATGCACTTCTCAATACACCCTTCAACGTGTTTAAAAAAATCTTTTTCCTTCCAAGAAGAAAACTTTTCTATCCAAATCTCTACTTGTCCTTGCGAATATTGCTTATTAAAAGCCTTTTCTAGTCTCTTCATCCCATGAACAACATTCTGCTTTGTCATTCTATTTCTCCTAAAATTCTATCTGTTGCTGATTGCTGTTGCTTATCCCCTTGCTCCCAAGTCCTAACTGCAGCCTTCCAACACTTCATCTTGTTCCTGCCAACCATCCAACCCTTAGACTCATAGAAGTTAAAGAATCTACTTGTGTTCACAGAATTTTTCCTTTCAACACAGTAGGTTTTTATATCTTCAATACTTGGGGGGTAGAACGCTCTCTCTTTCTTTATTCTTTCTTTTGTATATATTTCTTTTGTATGTGCCTGTTTAGGCACTACCTGAATTACCTGTTTAGGCACTACTTCATTACCTGTTTGGGCACGTGCCTGTTTGGGTAATGGTGTTACCTGTTTGGGTAATGATTCCCAAAGGTCATGGTCTTTTTGCAATGAGTAAACAACATGATAACTGTTACCTGTTTGGGTAATGATATTCTTATGAAGAAGCTTTTTTAGTGATCTACAAACGTGCGATCTTTGCAATTTCACTGAATCGCAAAACTGAGATAGGCTGATGATATCCTCCGGCTTTCTCCATCCATAGGTTCTTCGAAGTATGAACAAGAGGACTCGCCATTCATAGGGGCTTAAGTTGACAAGATATAAAGCTTCAAGGATTTCATTTGCTATTGGAGTATAGCCATTTTCTTTTTGAGGATTAGCCAATAATAACCTCAACTTTAATTTTAATGATACCTACGGATAGGTCTGCGATCTTGGCAAAAGCAGCCTTGCTAAGATCTATTCTAGTTTTAGCAAAGCGTTTACCAATGCGATCGGTCACGACCACCAAGACCGTTTTATTGTTTTTCGTATTTGTGATTCTTAGTTTTGTATTTAACGGGTAAAGTCGGCTGGCGCAGGTCATGGCATTTTCGTTAAACTCTTTTCCGTTAGCCATGATCTGTTTTTCTCCGGCCTGGCGCGTTCCCTCTTTGACAAGACTCGACGAGGAGTAAAACGAAGCAATAATATTTACTTCATTTTGAGGATTGGCAAAAGCAGTTGTATGAGAAGAAATACAATAAAAAACTAACGATAGAATGGCAATAATGAGATAACGTAAATGATTCATGGTATTAAAATGTTGCGCAAAAATTAGCAGCACCTACAAAGATCCAAAAGAAACCCTTGCGGATGTCGCATTTGATAAGGAAAACAATGCCGGCGGCGAAACATAAAAAAATAATAACAGCTGGAAATATTTTTTCTTTTGCGATCATGAGATAAAGGCTAGTTGCCCCGTTGCTTCTTTATTAAAATTAAAGGAACCCTGATTGTTAAACTGATCGAGATAATCTCGTTTGGCGCGTTTTTGGCGGTTGTAAACAGAAAGCATGTCAAACATTTCTGCGCCGTACGTATCAAGAAATTTCTTCGCTTCCAGTTCATTGGCTGGAAGATAATAACCATAAGGACGTTCTTTGGATGATCCTATCAAGACACCATCAAGCCGAAGTGAGTGGATGACG
>JBBABI010000105.1:0-2952 GCA_041679065.1 Candidatus Absconditabacterales bacterium | reverse complement strand
CGCTGGATATTAAACAATGATAAACAATTCGGATCATTACCAAGAACTGATTTGCAGGCTTTGCGAAAAGCGCTGGATGCAATGGGAGATGGGAAGAAATAGCAAAACCTAATACCAAGTAGCACCCCTTCGCGGGCGCTGCTCATAAAAATCTTTGTAAACAAAATGAAGGGGATCATTGGCAGACAAAACCAAAAATCCTATGATCACACGCTATGTCTCAGCGTCACCCTATTCAGAACGAGGATGTACAATTGGTCACGACAATAACCAAAGATCGCATCCCCGTATTCGCGGATGACGCGCATGCGCGGGAAGCGATTGAATGCCTGTATCGCGTTCAGATGTTGCATCCCTTTTTCCTCTATGGATTTGTAATCATGCCGGATCATTGCCATTTCCTGGTGCGTGTTCCCGCCCCAAAAAAGATTGCGCTGATTATGAATGTTTTCAAATCCGGTATGACATTCAACACCGGCATTCCAAAGTTATGGCAACCGCGTTATCACATTCGATCCGTAAAGAATGTTCCGGCAGCATTGCGATACATTCATGAAAATCCGGTAAAAATGCGCTTATCGGAAACATCGGCAGATTACCCCTGGTCATCCAGATCGGGGAAATGGGATGTCACGGAATGGAAAATGTGATTCATACATCCACATCCGCGGCCAGGAAATTCTTTCCTTACATTCCGCGGTTACAAATTCCACATCCGCGGCCACGAAGACATTTAATGTCCCACATCCGCGGCCACGAAGGGCCGCGTCTGTGCGTTGTACAATGTGATTATTGAGCTGCGGCCGTTCCTGGCCGCAGCTGATTATTGTAACGCCTCACACGCCCCGTCTCCTCCGCATAACCAAACCAGAGTGGTGGGAGATACTACTTACGCACATGCCGCAGCCTCAGCCTGTCTCTCTTCTTGCATAGCCCTTCGTGCACATTCTCTGCAATGAACACACATCGATTCTAGTAAACCATCGGAAGGAGGAGCATTTTCCGGGTCTGTGTTACGAATAAATTCAGCAACAACTTGCCGAGTGTCGAACTCCTTAGCATCAAGATAATTAGCAACACTTGTTGGTTCATACCCTCCATCTGTACATATGTGATACGTATCAATGAGTTCGTAAATGCACCAACGATTACTATCCCGATCGATATAACAAATACCGCCCATGGTAGGATTTACCTTATAATGCGCAACCAATACACTTGTATTTGGATCATAGGGCAACGCATCCGCAGGATAGCCTCCCTCCCAATAGGGGCGCGCTTTCAAAGGTTCCAATGAAGTATCTTCGGGTGATTGAGCCATAGCGGTAAGAAGCATTCACATATACTCCAGTTTGTACATGCTTACAATAAAATTCTTCCGCAATAAAAAACCAGAGTGGGGGAGATGGATTTGACAGAGGGGTTAGGGGGCACTAGGTCAAAATATACCTTATTTGAACATGCAGAAAGCGTGCTGCACGAATATGATGCAAACATCTATCCCAGATAAAATACTACAGCTTTGCCTTCTGTTTTGGTTCTAATGCTGCATCCTGGAATTCTTTTTCAAGCACATCTCGGAGTGTCTTATCCTTTGCATTTGATATCTGAAGACATAATTGAGAAGAACTGTGCTGCTCAATTTCCTTGAACCCCTCACCAAAAACCTCCTGATAAGCCTGCAAAAAAATTCTTTCTTTTCGAATATCAATAAATAATGGCCAAGTCTTATAATCATTTTTCGTAATATCTCCGTTGCTTCCAATTTTTTTCATAATTTTTATTGCTGTAGGATAGTTCTCCTTTAGAACATTAATGGCTAGATTCAGCGCCAAACCAACAGCCGTCCAATCCTCACTATTAATTAATTTTATAGCCTGTAACTTTTTGCGCATCCCCTTCAGTGCTAATGCTAAATTAATAATAAAAATTCGACGCATCTGATCGCTTGCTGATACAAGTTCATTTCTAATGAAGTTAAGTATGCTGAAAGCAACACTATAGTGCTTACTATTCAGTAATTTTACACACACTTCATTATTTAAAAACCGATCGATAGAATCATCTTTGGTCACGTTCAGCAGCTTCAACCAAATCAGGCTTGATAATGCAACACCAATCTGCGCTACGCACTCATGGGACCTCACGAAATACTCATAAGTTACATCCAAGGAATCTTCCTCCTTGAGTTTCTTAGAAATATTACATCCATATTTTTTGCACTGCTCCAAATACTGTGCAGACACCTTTCCGTCATTATGCACAATAGCATTCCTTCTTTCACAGATTTCAATAAACACACTGCTATCAACAAATTTCTCATTTTTTAGATTTAGGCTCTTTTGAAGCCATACAAATATTTTCTTTCTATCTGAAGCAAATATTCCGCTAGAAGCTCTAGTGTAAAACTTGCTCTTGATTTCCGAAAGCTTCTTTATGCTCGTAACTCCCTCCAAGTCTTCAATTATTTTATCTAATTGGACATCTACTTCTGGAACTTTAAGTTCAGACCACCCCTTATATTGAATAATCGTCTCAACAATATATCGTAATAAAACATCAAATTCACTCACAAGAGCGACTAGAAGGTTGTTCGCGATCACCTGCTTTGCTCTTGTTGAGTGATAAGCATCTTCCAATATCCCTTCGTACTTAATATGATCATCGAAATCAAGAAGACAATACTCCGATTTGCCTCTCTTTTTAAACTCTGCATTTTTTTGCAAAAATTCTGAAGCCTCTTTAGATCTTGTCCTCGACAAAATATTTAAAGCATCATCCATTATTTTGAAAGATGCTTGCAATGCTAAAATTCTATTTAGATATACACTCAAAAAACGCTTATATTGCTTATCTATATTCTTCTTTTGAGAAGATGAATCAGCCATACTCCTCATAGTACACAAACTAGCATTTTAATAAATATCAAAATTACTACTTACTTGTGTTAGC
>JBBABI010000104.1:0-2995 GCA_041679065.1 Candidatus Absconditabacterales bacterium | reverse complement strand
AATGCTGCGTGAAGAATGCAAGAATGTTGGGCTGCAGCACCATTCCTTCCGGCGGTGCAACCGCTTCACGTGTACCTCCCTGGCTAATATTGAAATGGTAATCTCCTCTACCCAGTACACGGAATGCCAGGAATTTGGGACCGCCGGCATGAACGGTCACTGATTGCGCATTCTCCTGGGTATAGTAGTCACTGGGCAGAGCGTGAAGCCCCTCTTCATTGATGTAGAACACTCCATCAATGTGTACAGATCCATTGTGTCCCGTAACGGTAAAATTCCGATACTCCGTAGCGCTGCCCATCGCGTTGGGCATCATCGGCAAACCGCTGACCGGCTTTGTTGTAGACCAGCTGTAATCTGCATCATGTGCCAATCCTGTTTCGATGTAATTGAATTCTTCGCCTGATGCCCAGGCAGGAGCAGCGTAGAGGCCGATCCATTTGTTGGATCCAGAGGAGAGCTCTTCAGCCTCGGCTTGCGTATCTCCAGTCATACCCGTTACTGCTGTGCCTGTGAGCATAACCGTATCGCTGGTGTCATGCGGCCGGATGATAACGCCGGTGATTCCATCGGCATTCTCGAAAGTCACGGTGTCTCCGGATGCCGCTTCCTGTTGGCTGATCAGTGTACTGCCCCGGAAAAAACCGATCGTCGCGCCGCCTCCATTCTGCATTTGCAATGTCGTTTCAAATGTAGAGATGATCGAATTTGCCTGATGCAGATCCAAAGAGACTACGCTGCCTTCGGCACTCAGAATATTTCCTTCTTCATTGGATGAGAGATTCCCAGGGTTCGCGCGGTCTCCCAGCCAGCTCTTTATGCTCGCACTGCCTCCGAGTTCGGCAAGCGCGAAATCCATGGAGGGATCTCTTCCATCAGTCGTAGAGAGAGGATCAGCGAAGCTGAGTGTATCTGTTCGTGGTCGCATGGCCTCTTCCATGGCCGACTGCACGATTTGTACATACTGATCACTGCGTTCCTGCCAATTGCGCACATGCGTTTCGAGCGTTGCCATGACGATCTGTACATTGTTCTGCAGAGCCGCATTGGCATGTTCTCCTGCAAGGAGCGGCTGCAGTGTGTTGACGCTGGTTGTGAATTGAGCTGTCAGCGCAGAGAGATTCGCGTACTCCTGTGCCAGTTGATCCACGCCATCCGTCAATGCCACTGTTTCTGCAAGTGTCACTGTTTTCCATGTGCGGATGGCTTCGGAAGCTCTGTAAACACTCTCGATATGTTCTTGTGCTTTTTCCTCCACGGTTGGCACTCCTTCATACAGAGCAAGTTGTTCCGTTAGTACACGATCCTGTTCTCGATTAGCTGCCAGTGTTTCCTGCGCCGTTAAAATCTCTGCTTCGAGCGTAGAGAGTCGCTGAGTGACCATGTCGCGTTCCGCTTCCAGAACGCTGGCGTCCTTCCCGCTGGATGCTGTTCCTCCAAGTTCAATAGTTCCACTGTCTGCTCCTCCAATGACTCGGCCCAATTGGCAAGCATATGTGGACGTTGTATGCAGTATCGCACCGGTGGAAATTTCCCGGATCTGCAATCCCACCTCGATAATGCGGCGCCCCCAATGCGTTGGTATACCGAATCCAACGGAATGTGTTCCGGCAGCAAGAGAAATAGATTCATTGGGATCTCCCCCGTCAACCATCAAGATGGCACGGATGCCCTCCGGCATGCGCTCATAATGCAAAGTTAATAGGTTGCCACCTGTTTCAATCCGCATCGTTGCCGCTCCAGCCGTGGCGCGCTCCAGTTCTCCTTCGATTTGTGCAAGATTCTTTTGTGTAGTACACATTTCCTCTGCTAGACGCGCAATGTCTGCCTCCGTCTCTGTAATGGTTTGCAGCACTGTTCCCTGTTTTTTCTGCAATGCGGCAATGCTCTCTTTTGTGGGAGCGGAAGGATCGGCAGAAACAAGTGCTTCTGCGAGGGCATCTGCCATTGCATTGAGATTCTGCCATGCTTGTTGTGCATTCAGTTCTTCCTGCGCTTCCTCCAAATCCTGCGAGGTCTCTCGCAGTGCCTCCGATACGGAGTTGAGATCCCTGAACGCCGTGTCGGCGGCGGCGAGCCGCGCGCTGATTTGTTGCTCTCTCTCTCGGTTGGTTGCCAGTATTTGCTGCGTCGTGGCAAGCTTTGCTTCCAATGCAGAAAGTTCTTGCTGAATTGCATTACATTGCACTTCCAGTATATCTGTGTCCTCTCCTCCTCTGGAGGTTGTGATTTCCATAGGTCGCCCATCCGCTCCTCCGATAACTTGGCCCAGTCGGCAGGTGCATGTGGGCGTTGTATTCAGTATCACACCGGTGGAAATTTCCTGAATCTGTAATCCAACCTCAATAATACGGCGTCCCCAATTGGTTGGTATGCCGAATCCAACGGAATGCGTTCCGGCAGCAAGAGACAGAGAACCATTAGGATCTCCCCCGTCAACCATCAGTATGGCGCGTATACCCTCCGGCATGCCCTCGTAGTGCAGAGTCAATAGGTCGCCACTTGTTTCGATCCACAGAGTTGCTGCTCCATTTGTAGCGCGTTCCAGATCACTCTCGACCTTTGCTAGACGTTCCTGTGCGACGCGCACCTCTTCTTGCAGACGTTCGCTGTCTGCTGTGCTCGTTGCGATATTTTGCAATGCTGAACCGCGTTCCAGCATAAAAGCGCTCAGCACAGATTCTTCTGAAGCGGACGAGTCCGCATTGTGGAGTATTTTTGCAAGAGAGTCTGCCATTGCGTCTCTGTTTTCCCATGTTGATACATTCTTCATGACCGTGTCCAAGATCTGCGTGCGATACTGATCCACCGAGACTGCCTCTCCTTCCTCCAGCAATGTTGATTGCCAGAATTTGTATACGTTTTGCACCATCTGCGTTTCCAGCGTTTCTGTAGACCCTGAGAGATGAGCAACATTATCTTCCAGT
Organism: Candidatus Absconditabacterales bacterium; assembly: GCA_041679065.1. Classification (GTDB taxonomy): domain Bacteria; phylum Patescibacteriota; class Gracilibacteria; order Absconditabacterales; family Absconditicoccaceae; genus CAJBLF01. The sequence goes on along the minus strand of JBBABI010000104.1, from coordinate 68 downwards.
GTCACAAGGAGATCTTGTATCTCTGTGGCAGTTGCCATCTGAATACCGTCTATGTCTCCTCCTGCATC
>JBBABI010000103.1:2541-3005 GCA_041679065.1 Candidatus Absconditabacterales bacterium | reverse complement strand
TCTTCATCTTCACCTGTCTTTTTAAATGCAATTTCTGGTACAACATAAGGTCTCCGTTTCAACACGAATTCTTTGTAGGCAACCCACGCCGTGACTCCTGCAAGAAGCACAAGAAGTGTATCCATGATGTTTCCAAACCAATTCATACGGCATGTGGGTAACTTTTATCTGGCTGGGGAGGAGGGATTTACTTCGTCTCGTCCCGCATTCGCGGGACTCGCTCAGCATAAACTTCTCATCCCTCCTCTGCCAATACTAAGATCCGAAGTGGACTAATTGACTGTTCTTTAATTATATATTAAAATATATCACTGCACCATTCGCTGCAGGAGTTCTTTGATGCCACCGGACCTTAGGTCCGGTCTGCAGTGTACTTTCTTTGTATAAGTGTAGTGCGGACCGGATCACGTTATCATCACAACAAGAATATCCAAAAGAAAGGAGGTCTTTTATGCGAAGTGCTT
>JBBABI010000103.1:1282-2531 GCA_041679065.1 Candidatus Absconditabacterales bacterium | reverse complement strand
CGCGAATGATCACGAGATGACATTCCGCGCGTGTCTTTTTGTTCTCGGACTGGCGATCTTTGCAGTGATCTTCATGGTCTACAACGGCCAGTTCGGCAAGTTGTGGGGGATCACATGGGCCAACACGCCCGTATGGTTCATCATCGCACTCGTCGCCGGGTGGGGACTCTTCTGGACGTTGTACAAGAAGGAGATGAACTGGGTGGAATACTTGGTATATCTCCTCTTCTGTATTCCGATGACCATCCCCTTCATCATGATGGGATATTGGTGGTCAACGGGCTTGTACGCCGTTGAGAACATCAACGGTTATGTCCATGGAGGAGAGTACTATGAGGCGTACACGACCGAGACGACGTACACCGACTCGGATGGCAAAGAACACACGACGCGAACGTACCACCCTCCGGAGTGGTACCTGTTATCTTCTGTGGTCCTTCATGGTCACAGACAGAAGGTCGACTGCACCAGCAGAGACTACAAACACTACGTGAAGAAATTCGGCAACGAGAAGTTCCACCTGCTCAGTCACGTTGGCCAGGTTTCCGTGGGAGACGGCAACATGTACTCCACGGCCTGGGACGGAAAGGCGTCCACCAAGACGCCCATGGTGAGCCCTCATCCGTACGTCTCGTACATCAAGGCGAGCGAGCGAATGAAGAGCATGCACGCCCTGGTGAGCGGGTACGAGGAACTTCTGCGTGAGTACCCGGAGATCCACGGCGGACCCAACGGACCGATCGAACTCGACCGCGTACTCGTGGCGGGCGCGAGCGTTCCCTCTGGTTGGGTGCGCGAAGTGGATCGTCTGCTCGACGAGAAGTTGATGCAGCTTGGTTCTGCCAAGCAGTGCAACATTCTCGTCTACGTCGTTCATACGGGAAACCGTGGTTTCGCCGGTGCCCTGGAAGGATACTGGACCGGCGGCAACAAGAACGACGTGATTGTCATCGTGGGCACGACGCACTACCCGAAGATCGACTTCGCGGACGTGTTGTGCCTGAACACACAACCACTGTTCCCAATCGCACTCCGTGATGAACTGGAGAGCCTTGGAACACTGGATGTCTCCGCAAAACAGTTTGCGGAAATCGTGACATCGCATGTTGCGAAACCTGCGAGTCAGGGAGGGTACGAGCGCGAGCCGATGGCCGCATACGAGTACCTCAAGTACGAGATTCGCTTACCCCTGTGGGCGAGCATTCTCCTCGTCGTCTTTTCTGTGGGGTGCACCACCCCGTTCATGATC
>JBBABI010000103.1:0-1272 GCA_041679065.1 Candidatus Absconditabacterales bacterium | reverse complement strand
CCTCACCAACGATTTCGATGATGAGGACACCAACATCTTACTGAAAGGAACCTGAGTCATGTTCGAAGAATTCTCACGACACGACTACGACACCACCACCGCAAGGAGTGGCGGTACCTTCAAGATGGTGATCGCCGCAGTGATCGTCCTCGCGCTCATCGCGGCGGCGGTGTACATCGGGTACCCGATCATCAAGAAAAACCAGTTTGTCGGTATGGAGAAGAGTCTCGACGCGCTCCACAACGAATCGCTCGTAGAACTCTCCGCCATGACCGGCAGCGTTAAGCTCTCGGGCTCCGCGGTGAAATCCAAGGATGAGTTCATGCTGGAAGTCATCCACAAAGCCACGGAAGGCCGTTATGGACCTGATGGCGCAAAGCAAGTCGCTCTGTTCCTGCACGAGAACTACCCCAATATGGATACGGCGCTCAGACAGCAGTACATCCGTGCCGTGGAAGCGGGGTATGCAAAGTTCGCCAACGTGCAGACGCGGAAACTCCAACTCCTGCGCGAGTACCAGCGGCAGGTCGATCCCGACACGTTTCCGTCGGGATCATGGGTAGCCAAGAAGTACGGTTTCCCCCGCGTCGATCTTGCGAAGTACGACGTTATCTTAAGCAAGGAAGCACGCAAGGCAGACGCAACCAAAACTCTGGACGAATCGGAGTTCGATCCGTTCGCCAAAGAAAAGGTTAAAGCCCCAGTAAAACCGGAGGCGGAGGCCAAAGACTTCTAGTGTGATGATAACCGGTCCAACGTCATCACTGCTCGCGGGTCCCCTTGGGATCCGCGAGTTTTTTTGATAGTACTTTGGCTGGCTGGGGAGGAGAGATCCTTCGGCTTCGTCTCAGAAGAAAATTGCACTGTCACGCACACCGTTATTCCTCTGTAATGTCCACGGGGGGCACTGCCAGGATTTTTACTCCGAAATCCAGATCCCTCTCAAGAGTTTGTGTCTCGTCTGGTTCGAAAACCCACAACACCTTCTGGGGGATTTTCCATTCATTTCTCAGGGCTGTACGCTGCTCAGCATACGGTTGCTGCTGCTGTCTAAGACCTTTTAGCTCTTTCTCCCATGCCGCCTTTTTTTTCTTGCTATCGGTTCCATCGTAACGAGCGATATTCATTTCAAGTATTCTGATTCTTAGAGCAGTCTTCGCTTTGCTTTTTACCTGTTCTCTCGCAATCTCGCTGACTGGTCTCTCGTAGTATTTCATCAGCTCTGTTACCTTTGAGAGGTACCCTTCCCACAGCGTTTTCTGTCTCTTCCAT
>JBBABI010000102.1:696-3046 GCA_041679065.1 Candidatus Absconditabacterales bacterium | reverse complement strand
CGATGAATTGTCAGATGAGCAATGGTGTATCCATTGCCATCCAGAACACCAGAGAACGGCTCCTGGTACGATGTCCCTATTGGAGAAAAACCGTACGCATCTTCACAGGCCACAACGGAGTTCCATGCCGTGCCACCACACCAATCCATACAATCTTTTTCATCACTGGCACAACCTTCGAACATTTCTCCGATACATTCCGAATGATCAACCCACGCACATCCTTCGGATTCCGCCTGACAGGATTTTCGATCGGTGAATTGACTGCAATCGTTGGTATTCCAATCGGCAGATTGTGCACAATCGATATCAGCGACAAGAACGTAATGCGCATCAAGATCATCACGCATCATCTGTAATTGCGTACAATCCGTAACCTGATACGGATCGCTGACTATACCTGAACCGACCAATAGTGCGGGACCCTGTGCACGAACAAAAAGAATTGTCAGAAGAGCAATCATGCAGAGCGTGCCATTGTTGATGAGTCGATTACGCACGATTCACAGAGGAGACAATGAGGAATATGCCAAAAGTGCATGCAATCGCCGCCGCGAGTGCAGCCCATCCAGAACCTGTACCAGCTCTTGTCTTCGTAAACGGCAGAATGCTCGCTGTTATGCCCGTTCCATCATGCACACGAAAACTCATTCCCTCGATGCGGCATTGCGCACTGCAACCATCGTCCGACTTGGTATTCCCATCATCACATTGTTCACCCTGTTCGAGAATGCCATTTCCACATTGGCTAAAAGATGCCGGTGCTTTGCGATTTTCCTGTTCCTGCAAAAACAGTGTGCATGTATCCGGTTTGGATTCCGTAAACGATATATCACTGATGATCTTCCCATCAACAGCCATAGCAAACGCTTCGTTGGAAAGACCGGTAAAGTACTGACCATCGGCAGTGCCAACAATGACACTCACCGTGGCAACTTTGTCGATACCGGCATTGTAGTGCCTCTTATCGGTTAGCACAGAAAGAATCTGCGGCTGTGCCTCTTCGAGATTCTCTCCAAGGACATGTGGCTCGAGTATGGCGTCACTATGAGCCATAGACGCTCTAGCCTGTCCCAATAGAGAATAGGAAATACTGAAGTGCGTTTCTTTTACTTCGGATGCACCACCTGCCGTCCGGACTTTGATCTTGAGTGTATGATCACCTTCCCGAAGATTACGAATATCGAACGCAGCCGTATAAAGTCCCTGGCACAATGCACAGTTCTGCGTACAGACAACGTTTCGCTTTGCGTTGAAAATACAGGTATCCCCCGGATCACAATCAGAATCCCGAGAGCAGGATAAGTACTGCGCATTTTTGCACACACCTCCATTATCGCAATCTTCCCCTGGTTGCAGCGTGCCATCGCCGCAGAATTCCACACGACACTGATGATTGCAGCCGTCTCCTGATTGTGGATAGACCTTGCCACCACGCAACAGACACAGTGCTGCCGCATCGCGATCCTGAATGATGGCGTTGTGGTAGCGACCCCCCCAACACAGCCCACCATCATCACACTGTTCTTCTCTATCGGACTGCAAAATCCCATCACCGCAGAAAGGAGCAATATCTATGGATTCTTGCAATCCCGGACCGCACGGCGGAACCATCACGAACCGGCAAGCACCACGGGGATCTGTTGCCGACGTGCAGAACTGCTTATCTGTTTCACCTTCAATACATAAAGGCACATCTTCATTGCCAGTATCACATTCCTCTCCAAGGAGAGGCGTGACAATACCGTCTCCGCAGAAATAATCCGGGCATTCGCCGTTCACGGAGAGCATACCGTTCTTGCAGAAGAACGGTAAATTGATGATGATCGGCGGTCGCGGAAGGATCACGCCACCCGAATTGCCAATGCCGCCAATGTGTCCGCCACCGCCAGTGCCACCGCCAGTGCGGAATAGGCAATTATTGGCACAGCGCTCCGTTCCGGGAGGTTCACATTCTTCTTGACCAACAACCACCCCGTCTCCACAAGATGTCTGGCAGGTGCTTGGCGTTCCACTGCATAGGAATCCACTCTCCGTGTCGCACGTTGCCGAACAGCCATCACCACTGCTGGTATTGCCGTCGTCACACTCTTCCGAATCATTCACAACCCCGTTACCGCATCCTTCACTACACACGCTCGGTTCGCCCGTACATGTCCAGCCCGATTCCTCCGCACAGACACTGGAACAGCCATCGCCATCGGTCAGGTTTCCATCATCGCATTCTTCACCATTTGCAGCATTGATAACACCATTGCTGCAGAGAGAAACTGTCACTTGCGGATACACACTATATGTATCCAATGCTGCATCTGCAGTAGCATCATATACACGGAAACAGTACGTTCCC
>JBBABI010000102.1:0-686 GCA_041679065.1 Candidatus Absconditabacterales bacterium | reverse complement strand
GCTGGATGTTGTGGCCTGCAATGCATATTCCACTTCCAAAACCGTATGCACAGGCAGCGGTCCTATAGATCCTGACGTATCCGCAGTATCCAAACCGTCACCTTCCACAAACGCATAACTCTCTGTATTTTCCAGCAATGCCGTGGTTGCTTCTGCATGCGTGATGAATGCGGAATCGACCATCTCCCATGATGTGTTGGTATCAATTCCGGTCCACACTGCAACATCGCTACAGGATGACACACCGGATTTGCTACCCGCTTGCAGTTTATATGCTGCGGCCGACTTCTGTGCTTTGCCAATGTTGGCAATGCCCACACGCAATCGTATCGGCTGCTCCTGTAATACAGAAGAAGAGAGTGTGTTGGAATCCTCCACAGCCAGCCAACCGCCATCGGTATTGAGCGCCGTGGTATCATCACGCCAGCGGAAGTGGAGCTGTGAACGGCTGGAACTGCCAATGGTCAATTGAGCATACTGATAACTATCAAGGACGCCGGGTTCCGCCGTATCGTACAAACGGAAACAGTACGTCGTATCAGCTGTACTGGTCGTTGCCGGAGTAATGCTGTATTCAAATTCTGTGTAATGGTATGCCTGAATCTGCCCAACCCTCGTACTAACGTTGGCCGTATCCAAACCTTGGCCTGCAACGAATTTGTACGATCCGGAGCTCGAAAGCAGTG
>JBBABI010000101.1:0-3061 GCA_041679065.1 Candidatus Absconditabacterales bacterium | reverse complement strand
TTTTATTCTTCTGCGCCTGTTTACGGATCAGAGAAGCGAATTGCTTGTAGAGGTGGATGTATCCGTTCCCGATGTGCTTCAACTTACCCTTCTGAATTTCCCACGGCGTGCATATTCTGTCTATCCGTCCATCAGGCCATCTGGACTCCAGCTTATATTTGTCGAAGTCGATAAAATCATACCGATCCGCCCAGAAGGATGAAAGTGCTCCGTTATTCAGCATAAGGACGCAAAAATGTATATCGTTGTCCCTGCAAAGATCGTACAGTTCTCTGCAAGTGTCCATCTTCTTTGGAAGATGTAGTCTAGGATAGTCCCTAAGTTGCGAGTATGAATGCCGTACCCAGAATTTCACAGGTATCGTCGTGCTCTCATCCTTCAATCCTATATCGACAAGCAAACCCACCTTAGAAAACAAGGATTGCTGTTGCACGGGAATCTTACCGTATATAGGACTAAGAGGCATATTCACTATCTGTTCCAGGTAATTCAAAACAAGGGTTTTGTACTTAGAAAGGTCTTCCATCGGAAATCTACCTTTTGATTCAGATTCTACAGTGAACATCGGCTCCATATGATACTCCTCCTTCAAATTGAGAAAAGATCGTTGACTGGCTTAAATTTGATTCCTTTTCTATACTCGTTCACCCATTTCTCTAAACCGAGGATGTAACGGATATTTATTTCACAGCGTCCGTCGAATGTTTGAAGTTCCTCGAAAGTGTATCCATCGTTTTCAAGCTGTTTCACTTTCTCCGGTGTGAGTGTGCCCATCCCTTTCCCGACACGTCTTTCCGATACGCAAAACAACATTGGGAATTGCGAGTAATCCGGATTGCTGAATCCGCCTATCGGATACATAATCGAACCCCAGGCGGCTACTATGCGCCATGTCGCTGCGTCTACGCTGGTGAAAGGAAGTGTTTTCAACACGGGAAGCATCAATACTGCGAAACCGTGTGTTTTCACCTTGATGTTGTTGTTATGGAGATATGTGAACACTGACCGCATCCAGTCCACTCTAGCAGGTACCCCCATATCGTTCGCTGGAGATACTCCGATGTAATCTGTCAGTTTCACCATCTTTTCTAACCATTCAAAATCTTCTCCTTGATGGAACACGTGAATCGGAGTAATCCCCTCATCTTTCATCCTAAGGAGGTTTTCATAACCTTTGCTCGCTGCTTTGTTGATCGTAGCACGGTTCTCCTTCGAGTTGACAAGGTTCAACTGCATCGAAGCTCCGTACACCCCCGGTATCACGTCTAGATTCACAATACGGAGGTGTTTGTTGTAATCCTTCGCCATCTGCATAGCGTTCTTAGCATAGGTAATATATGTGTCAAGCGGTATCTCTTGCCCTTTCATCCATGCTGAAAACGCACCGGAATCTAAGATGATGTTGCCTTTTATATCTTCGATCTGTTCACACCATCGTCTTAATTGATCCGGGTAAAGATAGGAGACCAGTCTATTCGTAATCTGCTGGTTGAGCGATACAGCACGGTCTCCCTTAGGATAGAAGATGGGCCCGGCAAAGTACAAACGGACTGGTCTCATTTCGACTATGCTTCCTTCGAGTATTCAGCGGTAACAGTAATGTCAGTACCACCTCGCCGATTGAACTCTGCTGTGATGTGCATGGCAAGCGGTTGGCATACACTGACCAGATCATCCAGTATCTTGTTAGTCACCGCTTCCATGAACGATCCGTGCTGACGATACGCACCCATGTAAATCTTCAAGGCTTTCGTTTCCAGGCAGAACTGATCAGGATAGTAGCGAATCGTGATCACACCGAAATCTGGAGCTCCAGTCTTAGGGCACAAACTAGAAAATTCTGAAAAAACAAACTCCGTGATATACTGCCTATCCTTGCAGGGATTATCGAACACCTCAAGCAGTTCAGGCGTAGGATTGCTGTATCGGTCGTATGGGACGGATGTACCGAGATTGTTAAGATGGCTTACGTCTACGTTTCTTTCCATTTGTAGATTCCTCCGTATCGTAGGGTATTGGGTCGTGCATTTTGTTGTACGTAAACGCTTCTTGCCGTTCTACGCAACTACCGCATTTGCCGCAGGCAGTTACTTGATTCTTGTAGCAAGTCCGTGTCAGATGATATGGGACGTGGATACGAGTACCGTACTTTACGATCTGCCCTTTCGTCATGTTTATGAAAGGTGCGAGCACTTGGACGTTCTTGTCTGTTCCGAGGAAAATAGCTGTATCCATTATCTTGCAAAACTCTGGACGGCAGTCTGGATAGATCGCATGATCTCCGTGATGCACACCGATTGCTACGTACCGAGATTTCCTTGACCACGCCATATCGGATAGAATAGACAAGAATATGAGGTTTCGAGCCGGTACCACCGTTTGTTTCATGTTCTCCGCTTCGTAATGTCCTTCAGGGATGTCCGCGCCACTTAGCAGAAGGTTCGATTGCATTCCCGCGAAAGCGCTGGATAGATCCACAACTTCGTAGGTTATTTCGCAAGTTGCTGCGGCGGAAGTGTAATGGGCAAGTACCGCCTCCGCCGCCTTTCTCTCATGCTCATTGTGCTTGCTACCGTACTGGAAATTCACACAATGGATTTTTCCAAATTCCTTGCGAAGCAACCAGGCTAAGACTGTGGTGGAATCCAGTCCTCCCGAGAATGAGAGAACTGCGGAATGCATGGCTTACTTCTTCTTTCCTGGCTTCTTCCCACCCAGCTTCTTTTCCGTCTTAGCAGGAGTGGTCTTCTTGTCCTCTACAACTTCCTTGCTCTTTGCGGGCTTGTTCTTCTTCACTTCTTTATCCTCCTTCTTAGACTTGCTTCCAGCTGCATGAACAACGGTCTCTTTCGTGATCTTGCTGCCTCTAGCGCAAGGCACGTCTGTGAATTTTACGATACCGCCGTCAGCCTTATCCGTATAGATCAACACAGGGAAGCGGCAGTACCTCTCACTCGTCCCGTCAGAAAGAATGGTGCTGATTGCAGAGAGCGAAGCATCCGGGAAATTTGCTGCGGTCTGTTCGACCAGTTCCTTGCGAGTGTACTTCCCTTCGTTGATC
>JBBABI010000100.1:0-3133 GCA_041679065.1 Candidatus Absconditabacterales bacterium | reverse complement strand
CATTTTTCCAAAAAGAAGACATACGTTTACCACTCCAGACCAATCCCCATAGGAAATTATTCGGCATAGATTTCGTAGGATTTAATTTAGAGACTCCCATCGTACAAGATGACAAAAATTGCATCATCTCGCACAAAGAAGTGCAATTCTGTTCCGATGCAGCCATACTTCCGTACCTATCTCAATTATGATTCAATATAGCTAATGTAGCGAATAATCATTCTTTCGACTGAGGGACTCAAGCTCACGAAGAAACTATTCAGCTCTTAAAAGAAAACAATATCCATCCTATAGGATATGAGAGGAACAGTACCTACTTCGAGAAAAATTATGAATGGAAGACAACTATACGCGGCATTCCGATTGCCCGGGAAGGGTTTGATCTTACCATCACCCCGAGACGATTATTTTCCGGCTATTGTGAACTATTGAAAAAGAATAAAGCTGAAGGAAGGATTTCTCTTGTCTCTGTCCATCGAGGAACGGAATACCAAACCACGCATGATACTTCACAAGAAAGTATAGCCAAACAACTGATCCAATGCGGTGCGGATATCATTATAGGACACCATCCGCACGTGATACAAGACATCTGACGATATCAAGGCAAACCGATCATCTATAGTCTGGGAAACTTTTTGTTTGATATGAAAGATCCTCCCGCAACCAAGATAGGAGGATATGTACTGATAGATTATCGCATCGATGGAGAGATAACATTGCTCACCGGGACAATCAACGCCAGCATCTATAAATAAAAACGTCATTCCGGCATCAAGTCTTGCAGCTTGCCTACAGGCAGGTTTACATACCGAAGGCATGCAGGCCGGAATCCACATTTCCACATTTCCACATTTCAACTATTTTTTCTTCCTCCTTACCGAATACGCATATTTCACATTCTTGCTGCCATAGATGGTGGCATTGTTTTCTTTTATTATCACATTATCTCCTCATTTCAGCCAGAAAGCGGCCTGATGGCCGACCTTGTGGAAAAACGCTTGTCTTGTATGTCCGCTATCAGGGATACGGAATCCAGCACGAGGGATAGATTGAGAACTAAAAAATGAATGCTCTGACATATCACGTTCTATCTTCTGGAATTCCTCTTTAGCAGGAAGGTCATCTTGCAATCAAAGATTGACAACTGCTCCCCGCGTGAATAATTGCTCTCCAACCAGATCGGGCCGTAACGTGCCGGTATATTCATAGACGTAAGCATGATCTTCGGATCAGGGAATTTTTTTGAAGATATAAGGAACTCAAGGACACTTTTGCCATCACTGTAAAAACTTCTCTCTCATGGATAACGCTTTATCAATCTTATGATTTTCCTCTTCCAGAGAAATTGATTCCGACTGTTCATTCAGGATCAGTTCATTGAAAATATCTTTCTTTCAATCCCCGATAGTTTACTCTCTCCCATCATCAGAGGAGATATCTTCGACATCATTTCACATATCTTTATCCAAAGGATTCACAAGAATATAAGAGAAAGTAAAATAACAAAAAAATTATACACAGTAACACAGAAAAGTCAACCACAACTTCAGCTTAAAGCTTCAAGCCTAAAGGGTAAAAAAGGTTTGATTTTTTACCCCAGAATCATAATCTTACTAGACGTAGTAAACCAGTTATTTACATTATTTCGTTGGAGCATGAAAATGATGATGAAAAAGATAAAGACAAACGGAAGTATTCTTATTGTAGCACTGCTTTTAGCGATAGCTATTTTTTATGTAAAAAACAACCCTGATCTTTTCTTTAGTAGCATCTTATCTCTTCAAGAACAACAATATATCACACAAAAATGACGAGACGCGGCATACAAGTCCCAAAGCGGAAATTTTGAGATCTTCCTGGACCAGAAATATACTGGCGATATGAATAAATTTTACGGGGTGATCTATTTCGATCCGGAAAAGATACAGATGGACATTACCAACTTTACTGGACAAGGCACTATCGACATCCAGCAGAAAGACGGTAATTTACTCATAAATATCACAAACCTGAAAGATATCAATGTCCGCGAAGAGATTCTTGGCATCCCTTTTTCAGGAGATGCAAGATTGCTGCTCTTGGGAGAATCCAAAGGCTGGATAAATAATGGATGGCAAAAATTTGCCGTAGGAAATTTGTCTCAATTCGTGCCGCATACGAAATAACCAAAATCGTCTATTGGTATATTGGTAATTAGTTGTTGGGCCTTGTCCCGGTTCCCAATACACCAATAACAAATACACCAATAACAAATTTATCATTATACCCCCACTCATGAAAAGAAGTTTTATACTCAACCACCAACCACAAATAGTCGTGGTGGATGATTGAGTTATACCGACGACTTGAGAATCTGTTAGCACGAATTTACCTGCCAAGGTAGGCGAAGTGAAGTGATTACAGGTTTCGAAAGCGGTTCGGTATACCCAAAACTTTCTCATTAGAATCTGAATGCTGTTCGGAGCATTTTTACTAGCAACTACAATTCTACCTAACCATGGACATGCAGCTACCCAACCAGATGCCTTTATTGTAGAAGTAGCTCCAAGCTCTTTCGACACCAATCAGACAGTCGATCTGACCATCAAAGCGGTTACAGCCAATGGCGATGTCGTCAAGGAGTATCAGGGAGATGTCTTTATCGAAATAGATGGTATCGTAGATACTGCAGATTATACCGTCCCTAGCGATGGCCTGTATACCTTCTTGCCTCAGGACCAGGGAGTGAGATTATTTTCCAAAGGATTATCCATCAAGAAACAAGGAACCTTCGCCGTCAAGGTATCAGATATTATCAATGAAAACATTCAAGGAGAAAAAACAGTGATTGTCGGTACGACAACATCACAATCCACGACAGAAAGTGTGACAATCATCTCTCCAGCGGCAAGTGGTATTGAAAAAAACAATGTCGTCAATGTGATCGCAAACGCACCTAACTTGCCTAATTCCCCTTATCAGATATATCTCAACGATATGATTATCTCACAAGGAACTACAGATCAGAGAGGAGACATCAATGCGTATATCACAGGGACGATTCAAGGAGAAAATCTCTTACAAGTGAAAGTCAACAACGCAAACAATGAAATTATCGGCGAATCAGAGAATGTAAGATTTACCTATTCAC
>JBBABI010000099.1:0-3134 GCA_041679065.1 Candidatus Absconditabacterales bacterium | reverse complement strand
GATCATGTCACGGTACCACTCACCACCTTGGTTAGCAATGAAATCCGCGTTTCCTTTCCAGATTTTGTTATTGAAATTTTCTAACTGCAGATAGACAAGCTGATCAGAAATATTTCCTCAAGCATCTATATTATAGGTATCAGGATACAAAAACCCCTCTAGGGTTTTTAAAGTGGAAAGGTTGAAAGGTGGAAGAGTGGAAAGATATCAATATTTGGCTTGATATTTCGCGATGATGGTCGGGTCGGTGACGAGAGCAATATAATCGCCTTGGGTGATGAGTCATTTTTTCGTCAGGCTGGCGTCAATGTCATAGATGGATCGGCCTTCCAAAACCGTGATGCGGACGTATTTATTGGTCGGTCAGGCAAGGATAGATTTCACGAAAGCGCTCTTACTATAGCTTCCGCTAAATTCATAGGTTCAGGGTTCAATCTTGGAGAAATCTACACTGCGGTGAGTGAAAAGATAGACCTTCATGCTGGCTTTCTCCATGGTGCTGAGCTTGTTGAAGATCAGTGATGCATTCTGCCCCTGTTTGATGATTGTTTTCCCATCGATGGTGATGTGCTTGGTGAAAAAGTAGATCAAGAAGATGATCAGGATAAGCAATATCCGGCGTCATATCTTCGGTTTGCGGGGTTTATTGAAAGTGGGCATTGAGTGGATTAAAAGATTAAAAAATTGGTAATTGGTGTATTGGTATATTGGTGTATTGGGCTTGGTTCTTTCCCAATAACCAATAACAAATTACCAATAACCAATCTACATATTTCCTCTTATTTTGCTAAGCCAATTTACTTGACTTTTGGTCGCTAATATGTATAAGATTAGTATCTTTATATCATTATCTATACCCATGACTCCTCCAATCAATGAATTTCTGCTCAAGAAATGATGTACAGAGACTGAAGAGCTCTTTACATGAGAAGTGACAGAAAAGACCATCGCTGAGCTTTTCGGTTGTATAAATAATAATCGGAATCGTCCCACAGATAAGGAAGTCGCGGCTTTTCTTGAAGGTTTCGGTATAGACTGCGGCAAACCACTAGATGATTCTACAGACATCTCTTTCCTGGTGAATTTCGTAAATAATACTACGGAAAGGCCTTTCGCAGACAAAGAGAAACCCGTATTTGAAAAAGCGATCCTAAACTTTTTCAAAGCATTGGCTAAGAACAAGGACCATGGATTGACTCTTGATGAAGCCGGTATCATCGCGAAAAGAATGATTGATCTGAAATTCTCTCAGAGGACGATCAATGCTTTTAAACGCAAATTCGGTCTCCTGCCTTATCCAGAAAGTTTTTAATTTTCTTGCTAAAAAAAATGACACCGCCAAATTCTATGGAAAAGATCACTAATGCAAGTATTGATAGAAAAAGTCTTACTTTGAAAATTGTCTGCACCCATACCGTACGTCAGATCGCTGATACATTCGCCAATCTATTGAATAATCCAGCAGATGGAGGTCATATCTTCCCAAAATATATGGTTAATGGAGAAGATGATATGGCTGAAATAACATTCCGTAATGAAACTCAATTATTTTTGATGAGAGATGCTGATTCTATCCATATCTCCAATGATTCCAAAAGCATGCCTTATGACGAAGATATATCTTTTGAATACGAAAGATTGTGTAAAAGATTAGGGATTAAACTTGAAGATTAGATAATAGGGTACGTGGTCAGTATGGATGCTAGAGAGGCATCCTTTTTGTATGCTTGAGATTTTCATCTTGAAAAAACCGAGTAATACATTATGAATGCTACTTCGCATAAAATTACTGTCAGATGATGGTGATTTTTAATGAGCTCTTTTTATTTTTTTATTATATTGTATCATGTGATTGTTTACCAAAAATGACAAATCCAGGTATGTCTATACCTTCGGTGAAGCTACGGGTCTGGATAAGAATTCTTTAGGAGGAAAATGAGCTAACCTGGCTGAAATGGTCGGTATGGGATTACCTATCCCTATGTGATTTACCGTGACCTGCGAGACTTGCGCGATCTACTATGACAACAACAAAACCTATCCGCAAGAAGTTTTGGATCAGATAGAAGAAGAACTCCAGAAACTAGAAACCCTGATGGGGAAAAAATTGGGTGATCCTGTAGATCCATTACTTGTTTCCGTAAGATCTGGGGCTGCGGCTTCATTGCCGGGAATGATGGATACGGTCTTGAATCTCTGACTGAATGATGAATCCGTGATCGGACTTGCTAATAAGACCGGTAACCCAAGATTCGCGCGAGATAGTTATAGAAGGTTTATCCAGATGTTTGGTGATGTCGTCATGGAAGTGGCTCATCATGATTTTGAGCAGGCGTTGCAAGCCATCAAAGCAGAGAAGGGCGTAAAATTGGATACAGAACTAGATACAGAGGATTTGAAAAAAGTTGTCGTTGCATACAAAGACGTGATCAAGAAAGCTACCGGTAACATGTTCCCAAATAATCCAAGAGAGCAATTGAAAATGGCGGTAGATGCAGTCTTCAATTCTTGGAATAATGAGAGAGCAATTATTTACAGAAGACTGAATGATATCAAAGGCTTGCTCGGTACTGCCGTCAATGTCCAGACAATGGTCTTCGGCAATATGGGAGATACGTCTGGGACAGGAGTCTGTTTCACCAGAAATCCTTCTACCGGAGAACATAAATTTTACGGAGAATTCCTCATGAACGCGCAAGGCGAAGATGTTGTGGCAGGAATCAGGACGCCGTTGGAGATCTCAGAATTAGATAAAGTCATGCCTGAGTGTTACAAGCAATTGGTAGAGATTTATCAAGGGTTGGAAAAACATTATCATGATATGCAAGATATGGAATTCACGATCCAAGAAGGCAAACTCTACATTTTACAAACAAGAAATGGAAAAAGAACAGCGGCAGCAGCCGTTAAGATGGCAGTAGATATGCTGAAGGAAGGATTGATTGACGAAAAGACAGCCATCCTTAGAGTACAACCAGATCAGTTGGATGCGTTATTGCACAAACAAATCGTCCCTACAGCTAAAAAGTCTGCTGAATTATTGACCAAAGGGTTGCCTGCTTCGCCAGGTGCAGCGGTTGGACAGATAGTCTTTACTGCTAAAGCGGCTCATGATCAGACAGAAGAAGGGAAGA
>JBBABI010000098.1:0-3167 GCA_041679065.1 Candidatus Absconditabacterales bacterium | reverse complement strand
ATTTTTTTTATGGTATTAACTCCAGAGTTAGAAAATCTCGTAAAGATACTGAATACAGAAAAGACGGTCTGCTTGCTTGCACCGAGTTTTCCTGTGGATTTCACGTATCCCCAGATCGTCATGGACCTAAAAGGAATTGGCTTTACCAAAGTGGTAGAATTGACCTTTGCAGCCAAAATGATCAATATGCACTATCATGAGCTCATTAAAAAAAATCCTGATAAGCAATGGATTTGCAGCAACTGCCCCACCATCGTCAAATATATTACTGCAAAATATCCTCAGCACAAAGATAAACTGATCAATGTCTGATCGCCTATGATCATCATGAGTAGATTTGTAAAAAGAGCATATGGCCCCGACTACAAAACGATTTTCGTCTGACCTTGTTTGACCAAAAAAATAGAGGCGAAAGAATCATGAGATGTAGATTATACTCTCACCTTTAAAGAATTGCAGCAGATTTTTGATCACTACAAAGAAAACAATATCCCCCACAAAGAATTCAGCTTCGAAGTGACGGAAAGCGGTGATGCTGATTTTGATAAATTCTATAATGATTATACCAAGGTATTTCCCTTGACGTGAGCTGTAGCTGATACATTGCATTACAAGGACATTCTCACGCCTGATCAGGTATTGGTCGTAGATGAGCTCAAGAATATGGATGCCGCCATTGCGTATATGGAGAAAAATCCGAATATAAAATTCCTAGATCCACTGTCTTGTCCTGGCGGCTGTATCTGATGACCAGGAATCATCTCCCAAGCACCGACTGCCGAAAGAGCTGAAAAAGTGAAAAAATATAAAGAGTATTGCAAGAAAGATAAGATGGGCAAAAAGGAAGGGAAAGCGAAAGATATGGAAGGGATGGATTTCGATAATAAGATCATATAAGCAGATAAGATTTTTATTATGTAAACCTAGAATAATGCCTATATCTGTAACCCAAGCAGACAACAATGATTATTTATGATTTGTAGAGGTTTTCAAAGAGGCTGAAGAATTTCACAGGGTGAATGCTCCTTGGAAATTTACAAAACCCGAACCAGAATTATTTTCAAAAAATTATTTTGAAGAACTGATATCTGCTCCTGATTATAAATTTTCATTAGCAAAAGAAGATGGAAAAATTGTTTGATTTATAATCGCCTTCATAAGGAAAACATCGCCGATTCCACTATTTAAGAAGAGAGACTGGATTGAAGTAGATAATCTTGTCGTCAAAAATGAATATAGGAAACAATGAATAGGGAACTTACTGATACATGAGATTGAGAATCGAGCGAGAACATGCGATATCGCAGATATTGAACTTAATGTATGGGATTTTAATAAATGAGCAATTGCATTTTATGAAAAATGAGGGTATGAAATCTATTCGCACAGAATGAGAAAGACAATCAAATAAAGTCAATTTTTTATAGGTCAGATACATATGCCGAAGCAATTCAACTTTTCCTTCATCAATCTCTGATGCACCAAGAATTTGGTAGATAGCCAGCATTTCCTTGGCCGTCTTTTTGATATATCATTAAAAACTCCTGACTATCAGCTTAGGTATTTCACTGATCCCTTTCAGAAAGAGACCGATATTGTTTTCGTAAATACCTGCGGATTTATTTCCACTGGCAGGGACGAAGCTGAGGAACTTGTTTGTAAACTTTTGAAAGCGAAGAAAAATGTTTATCTACTCGGATGCGCGGTGCAGTACTTTACGAAGTTGAAAAATGGAAAGGTAGAAACATGGAAACATGGAATACTTCAAAAAAGAATCAATAACTCTCAACTGTGAACGAAGCGAACCTCAACTGTGAGCAAATCGAGCCTCAACTCTCAACTTTTTTTCCTCTCGCGAGGCGATCTGAATAAGGTAACAATTAAAAATCTTATGCAATGATATGATAGCAAAACCTTCTGAAATTTTGAGTTCAGCAAATGACCCAGAGTCTATACCAATCTCCAAGATAAATTTGAATATCTCAAAATCGCCGAGTGATGCAACAATCACTGCTCATTCTGCATCATTCCCCAGATCAGAGGGAAACAACAATCATTACCGATAGAAAAGATTATTGCCGAAGTGAAAAATATGCTGAAAGCGTGAATACAAGAAATAATCTTGATAGCTCAAGATACGACAAGATACGGAAGCGACCTGTATGGAAAACCAGCATTGTTTGAGCTTTTGAGGAAAATAGATGAGGTCTGATGAGATTTTAGATACAGACTCCTCTACCTCTATCCTGATGTCGTAACCTTGAAACAGCTTGAACAACTAACCAAACTCAAAAAGTTTATTCCGTATTTTGATGTGCCATTACAGCATATCAGTTCGCCGATATTAAAAAGGATGGGGAGATTTTACGATGAGAAATATATCAAGAAATTTTTGGGACAAATAAAAAAACTCTTCCCCGTCCACTTTATTAGGACCAACTTGATCATATGATTTCCATGAGAGACGAAACAGGATTTTGAGAAATTGAAAACATTCGTGCAAGAAGAGAATTTTGATACCATAGCACTCTTTGAATATCACGATGAGCCCCTCGCAGCATCGAGTAGATTGGGAGATAAGGTGGGAGATTTGGAGATTAGGAGGAGATTCAAGGAAATGGAATCGATTGTCGATAAATTACTTATGAAAAAGCAAAAGGCAAGAAAGTGAAAGCAGGAAATCGGCTTTATAATAAATATTGAAACATTGAAAAATGGAAACCTTGCCTACCGGCAGGCAGGTGTGGAAATATGAAAAGACAAAAACTCTAAACTCTGAACTATACACTATACACTCACCGTAAGACCACGATTGCATTGTCCGGAGATTGATAGCTATGATGAGATTTCGGCGAAGCAAATTGTTGGAACCTTTGAAAAGAAGAATGAATTAGAAATCGGAGATAAAATAATGTATACGATATAAAAAAACCCACCAAATGGCGGGTTCATATAATAAGATAATAGTCATGCAGGGCGTTCTTGTTCATCCACCCATTCTACGAGCATCCGCTGAAATGATTTCCCTTCAGTCAAAGGCTCATTTTCTACGATGACGATTTTTTTCTTCCTGGTGATAGGCATATAGCCTCCTAAGGCCAGAAGACGATTGAACATAAATACACTGCCCATATCGAAGTGAATCCCTGTGGATTTGCTGCAATAGC
>JBBABI010000097.1:0-3233 GCA_041679065.1 Candidatus Absconditabacterales bacterium | reverse complement strand
TTATTCTTTTTACACCAATTGTCCTGTTTTATCATTATAAGATTGCCGGAAAAATGCAGGAAGCCGGCCGGGTAGACAACTGCGCCAAACGCGATATGTGGCGGATCACTTCCGAGACATTCCGGGGATTTGCAGATGTGATGGTGAATTGTTTTTTACCATACCTAAGGAAGTCATTTGATAAAGGTGTGCACGATGTCAGCCGAAGCAAGATTAGGGTAGAGCGCCTTAGAAGCCTGTCTTCCAAATCAATAGAGGTGGCAATCATGTTGATGATTGTGGGATTTGTGGCAGGATTTTATTTCATCGGAGGCGGGGATCGGCAATTTTTGCCCCTGATCGGAATCTTTGCAGCCGCCTCGCTCAAACTTTTACCTTCGGTCCGCTCCATCTTGTCGCTGGTGGGCACCATGCGCAACACCGCATATTCATTGGAGGTTTTATTCAATGCCCCTTTGGAACCTGCTGGCATTGCCAAAGAAGCACGGAATTCGCAGCGTGCCGCAATTGCAGACGAAGCAAGGAATTCGCAGCCTACAGATAATGTCAAAGCAGCAAGGAATTCGCAGCCTGCAGACAATGTCAATGAAGCGCGGAATTCGCAGCCTGCAGCCAATGTCAATGAAGCGCGGAATTCGCAGCCTGCAGCCATTGGCGGTGAAAATTCTTCCGGCACGGCAACGTTGACTTTTCATAAATTTATTGAATTTAGGAATGTGACTTTTGGATTTGAGCCGGGCGAACCGGTTTTGCAAGACGTGTCGTTCCGTATTCTGAAAGGCGAGCGAGTGGGAATCTCGGGACCCACGGGCAAGGGAAAAAGTACGCTGATGTATTTGATGATGGGGCTTTACAGGCCGCAAGCGGGCACAATATTGATTGACGGCGTCCCACTCGGCCCGGAAAATACAGAGGCGTGGCATCGCAAAATCGGGTATGTTTCGCAGGATGTTTTTATTACAGAAGGTACTTTGGCACAGAATGTTACGCCCTCATGGGATGATGCTTCGCAGCAGATGAAGGATGCTCCGCGGCAGAGGAAGGATGCTCCGCAGCAGATGAAGGATGCTCCGCGGCAGAGGAATGACGCTTCGCAGCAGATGAAGGACGCGCCGCGGCAGATGAAGGATGCTTCGTGGCAGATGAAGGATGCTTCGCGGCAGATGAAGGATGCTCCGTGGCAGAGGAATGACGCTTCGCAGCAGAGGGTTGATGAAATGGAGCGTTTGGAAAACAACCGCGGGCGATTGACTGAGTCCCTGAAGACGGCTGCACTCAATGACTGGCTGGCAACACTCCCGCAGGGGGTGGATACGCCCATAGGGGAAAGCGGGGCGCGGCTCTCGGGCGGTGAACGTCAACGCGTTGGGATTGCGAGGGCACATTTCAAAAAAGCAGAAATATTGTTTATGGACGAACCTACTTCGGCGCTGGATCCGGCAACGGAGGCTGAGATCACAGAGACTTTATTGCAGGATTTTATGAACAGGGACATAACAATGGTCATTATTTCTCACAGAGACAGCCTGTTGGCACATTGTGAACGGATCATTAATATAAGTGAGTGGACAAAATGAGTGATGATATAAAGAGTAATTACATGAGTGACAGCATGAGTGACAGCATGCAATACCAATCTTTTACGTATGATATAGCAGGGCACGTTATTGAACTTGTATGGAAATTGCCGGATGCGCAAAATTGGCAATTACCGGGATTCGCTCCGTTTTTGTCCAAAAAGTTGTCCGATGCAGTAAATGATGCACAGACACAGAATTCTTATAAAGATAAGTTGTTGAGTGTTAACATAAAATCAATAGAGGAAGTAGATGAAGCAAATGAGTCGGCAAAGGACTCAGTACACAAGTACTCCGAGCAGACCATTTTGCAGGAGCAAGCTATTTCCCAGGTACGTAAAATTACCACTTTTGAAATTGAAAACGGGACCTGTGAATTAAGCAAACAGGATAATTCTTATGAATTCCTAATATTTTCCATAGACGGAAAGCTTTCTGTGAAATTGGAAATGGAAAAGGGCGATAGCACAATGAATTGTCATTGTGTGTCTTACGAAAAATTGTGCAGTTCCGAATCCAACTCCAACTCCAACTCCAACTCCAACTTGACAAGACCAATAATGGTTCCGGATCCGCACCATTTGCGGTTTGCTATTTGGATGGCAGGAGGTTTCGCAGGAATTCCCAAATGGACATCGGCCATCCACGCTTCGGTCATAATCTATGAAAATCAGGCAGTTCTGTTCCTGGGCGAATCGGGGACGGGGAAAAGCACTCACACACAGCTTTGGCTGGAAAATATTCCGGGCACACGACTGCTGAACGATGACAGCCCCATTTTGAGGCTGCACAAGCAGAACGAAAATCCCGATGGCGCCTCAGGGGGCTACCCCAATGGTGCCTCTGATGGCAACTCAAATGGCAGGCAAGAGAATACCATAAGTATATACGGCTCGCCGTGGAGCGGAAAGGGGAACGTATATCTAAATGAAAATTACCCGGTTGCAGCTGTAGTAAGGTTGCAGCAGGCACCTTATAACAGGTCTACACGCCTGAATGTTGTGCAAGGTTTTGCGGCATTATATCCTTCATTTCCGCCGGCATATCTGAAAGACGAGGATTTGCACCAGGAAATTTGCACAATAATATCCGAAATTTTGAAAACCGTCCCCGTTTTCCGGCTGGAATGTTTGCCCAAGCCGTCTGCAGCCATGCATATGTACCAGAAAATTTTTACTCATGAGGAGAAAACGCCAGATTAAATACTTACCCAATAAAGATGTCCTGCTGTTGATCCGCGAACAGATAGCTGCCGGCAGGTCAGTGCGTTTGCCGGTAAGAGGCAACAGCATGAGCCCCGTGCTCCTGGACCAGCGTGACACCGTCCTGTTGCGTCCGGTGGACCCGATGAAAATAAAAATGGGCGACGTGATTCTCTACTCATGGAAAGATGGTTTCGTGATGCACCGGGTGGTGGGTATTGAAGAATCCACAGAAGGCCTCCCTGAACGATTCATCTGCCGGGGAGATGCCTTGCAAAATTCTGAAAATGTGCCCGTTGAAGACGTGATAGCTCTTGCCGAGTTGCCCGCCCACAGCTTTCTGACGCTGCTGCTGCGACGCATGTGGTTGCGGTTGCGGGGGTGGCTGGGAAGGTTGCGAAGGTGGTTGCAGAGGATGCGGTGATGCGTGCGGGGTGGTTGCTGAAGTAGCTGC
>JBBABI010000096.1:0-3275 GCA_041679065.1 Candidatus Absconditabacterales bacterium | reverse complement strand
GGCACCTATCTTGTACATCTGACCGTGAGAAGTTCCAATAAATGAACCGAGGGTATTTTTGATGGCGATAAAACCATCTCTATCGATGTCACTCCCAAGACAGCAAATATCGTAGCCTATGTGAATGGACAGAAAATGGTGGAAACAGAAAAGACAAAAATTTCCATTCAGGAAGCCGAGAAAGGTGTTGTATTGGATGGTTCGGCGACTGTGCCTATGGGCGGAAGGCAAATCCTTTCTTATAATCGGACTATGACGTCCAGCGATGGGTTTAGTTTCACTAAAGATGGTGATGGGAAGCCAGGTATTGTCAGAGTAGTGATGCCAGGACAGGGGGAATATAAAATACAATTGACGACTACTGATAATGAAAGTAATAAAATTTCTGCAACATATTATCTGATTGTTTCTGATCCGGTAGCTATCATCAAACAATCTCCTGAGAAATGAACTACGTCTACGACCTTTGCTTTTGATTCTAGTCCTTCTTATTCTATTGTTTCTAATTTGAAACTCTATACCTGGGATGTCTTTGATCAGAATGGAAACAAGATAGATACGTTTCAAGGACAATCCATCAAAGAGAATTTCAAAAAACCTGGTGCATATACGGTCAAACTTACCGTACAGGATCAGTTGGGACAGACTAATGTAGATAGTGTACAAGTATTCGTCGAATCCAGTGATCCGATTCCACAGTTTCTTATCACTCCTAGCAATGCATGGAAATCTCCTTCAGAATTTATCCTTGATGCATCACTCAGCAGTGATATAGATGTCACAAATGGATATGATACTCTTTCTTATGCGTGGTCGTTTACTGAAGATGCCAAAACAAATATCGTAAATACAGAAAACAACAATCAAAAAATCAAGGTGCAGTTTGATGCATTGGGCAAACATACCATCAAATTGATTGCAAAAGATGATTATGGAAAACAAGCAGAAATCACCAAGGATATAGAAATTTTTTCGGTTTTGAGACCTGAGATATTTGCTGTACCTATCGCTACGCCATGGGGCAATCCTGTCAATTTCGTCGTGAAATCCAATCTCTCTTTGGTTAATTATCAGTGGGATTTCGGTGATGGTATCACAAGTACGATTCAATCAGATAAGATTACTCATACCTACAAACTATCCGGTATTTACAAAGTGGTGCTCAAGGTTAGCGGAGCTGATGGCATGAGCAATGAAGTCACAAAAACGGTTTTTATCGGTGATAAAAATTATCCTGTAGGTGCGTTCGCTGTTTTGGATGCGACATCCAATATCCTTACCCAGAATGAATCCTGTCTGGATGCCAGTGGTGCTACTATTCCTGCATATCAGATAGAGAGATATCAGGATTTTACTGTAGATCCAGGTTTATCTGTCAATACCAAAGGGCAAAAATCTGATCTTCAATTTTATTTTCAACCTAAGGATAATGAGATCTATAAACAAACAACATTCAAATATAAATTCAATGAACTCGGCTGCACCTATGTGGATTTCACTACAGAAGATACAGCCGTCAATAAGGATAGTAAAGTCAGGATCTGGTTTAAGGTAATCAATGCATTACCGACATTGGATAATGTGCTCCTCACTTTCCCTCAGTATGGAAATGAGGTAGGTGTAGGATTCAAGGAAAATAATGCTAAGGATATTTTCAATGATACCTTCGATCCTTTGATCGTCAAGGTTTCAGCTAGCAATCCCAAAGATGCAGATGGATTCATTTCCTACTATAAACGGTACTATACTTACAAAGATGATCCTACGAGATATCTGGAAACTAAGATCACTCCTGGAAGTATTCCCTATGCCTTCTTTTCGCTGCCTAGAGTGCCTGGAGAATTTCTGTTTGGTGTCATTATGTATGATAATGATGATGGGAAGCAGAGCAATCAAGAAATCATCGGCAATGGTCCTATTGTCTTTTTCCCTCCTGATGTCACTCAACCAGATATCCCTTTGGTGACCCTCAAAACAAGTCAAGCGAGTGTGGAAATCTGAGATGAAGTTACTTTTGATGTGGTCTCCAAAATCATTTCTGATAGGCCTGATTTCGTCAAAGAGAGAGTCATCCAATATGATTTTGATGGTGATGGGATATGGGATATGACAAGTAAATCTGATCGTGTAACGCATGTCTATACTGTGCCTAATGAATTTGGCTACAAACCGAGGGCAGCAGTCATCTATAGATGATATAAATGAATAGGTGTGGGTGGCAATGTGATTGTCAAAAACGCTCTTAAACCGATGCTTCTTTCTGATGCCTATGACACGTTTGCTATCTTTAGGGATGTAAGTATCTGAGATATCGCCAACAAAACATTGTGTCTGAGTCTCAAGGAATGCAAAACTGATTCCGGATATGTCTTGACGAGCGGTGTTGCATTCAGCTTCAATTATCCTGCATATGAAAAGCAGTATATCTCATTGGAGGTGACTGATGAATTTGCTAATATGGCAAGCAAGAAACGAGTGCTGGATCTGACAACAGGTCAGGATACATGAGCTGCGTTTCATATCCTCTCTATTCCCAAAGTATCTGTAAGCGATCAGGGTATGGAAATTTTTGTCGGAAAAAATCTCAACAATAGCATCTTGTTTTATATCAAATATGATTTCTCCAGATGAACCTGTTATGTAGATGCTGATCTTAGTGTAGATTCAGATGCCGATGGCATCAAAGACAATGATAAGGATTTCTCTTGCAATCAGCTGTACTTGCAAAACTATGAACCTAAATATGAATCAGCAAAAGGAAGAATCTATTATACTAATACAACAAATCAATTAGTTTCTCAAGATTTTTCCGTTAATTTCTTGGATTTTGAAACAGAGTTAGATCCAGATACGCTGGCGTTGTATCAGCAAGTAGATGGATTGCTCTCTTCTTTGCCAAAAAATGTCACTGGTGCATATATCAATTTCAAATCACTTCTGGTGACATTAAGAGATGGTTTGATAGATACCATGGCCACTAAATCCAATATCGTTGCCGTCAAGGAATATATAAAAGTCACTCCTGACATACAATTAGATGAAGACCAGACGTCCATCTTGAATGGTATCTTTACGAGATTGGCTGATAAATCTACTGTTGGTGCGGAGGGTGGTAATACGTATGAGATAGCTAAAGCGGAAATTCTTTCTCTTCTTCCCTCCAACCTCGCTGTAGATGTGAATGCGTTATTCAATGATTTTGAAAATGCTGTTTCTCAGTCATCTACCAATTCTCAACAAGACAATAGAAAAAAGATAAGATCGGAAGAGCACAC
>JBBABI010000095.1:0-3386 GCA_041679065.1 Candidatus Absconditabacterales bacterium | reverse complement strand
TTGTAAAGAAATATATTGATCCAAAAAAATGAGTTCGGCTTCATTGGTCTTTGTATCATACAGTGCAAAACTAGCTTTACCAAACTTATGCGCACCCAATTCACCAGGATTGACAATGATGCAATCACCTATTGTATCCATATTATGTTTATGATCATGCCCATAAAATACCGCATCAAAATCTCACGATTTCGCCATAGGCTTGGCAAGCATCGGGTAATGAGTCAGAAAGATATTTCTTCCATCCAACGTGATGATATCAAACACATCAACTCCCATCTCTAGATTACTCCCCGGAGCAAGAGATGTTTTAACAATAGCAGCCTTATCGCCATCATTATTCCCCCAAATAGCGAAGACAGGAATAGAAGATGACGCAAAAATCTTCGCAACACCGTTATTGTTAAAATCTCACAAAAAAAATATCTTCTCTACATGTAACTTTTGGCATTCTTCCAATGCTACCACCAGATTATGAGCATTTTCATGGGTATCAGAGAGGACAGCTATTTTCATGGATATATTTGAATAATCATAAAATTATTGATCTTGTTACCTATATAAAATATCTCACCCATATAAAATATTTCGAAGAACAAGACCCGTTTTTTTGCTTTTCTTTACATACTCTGCTTCTGATATAAGAGGAGTATTCTCTTTAGCAGCTTCTATTTTTTGAAGTTGTTCCCTGGGTCACATACTCTTCAAATGCTCAAACTCGTCAATACTGCTTCATCAGTTTAATGTCATGGTACTTTCATTAAAGAATAAAAATTATTTAAACAATCATAGAATTTTCTCATCCCTGCCTTGCACCATATGATCATTTCCTCATCACTTGATACCGAGCCTTTCAGCGAACTCTTTTGCAGAGGTCCCTTTATCAGCCATCAGGACGAAGCTACCTTCTTTATTATAAATCAGGATATTCTGCTTTTTAAACATTCATTTTGCTTGAAAGACTACGTTTTTGAAACCCAACTCTGCAGGAATCAGAAATACTTTGTCTAAATCTTTCCCTGAAGAAAAGTCAGATCCAGTTAATAGCTGTTTAATCATAGTCGTTTCCAATCATTCCAAAGTGGCTTTCATATCTTCGCTTTCCTTCATTACTTTATCCAATTTGTCTTCCAATTGCGTAGCCGTTTTAATTCAAAGTTTATTCACGACGCTATCAAGGATACCCTGCACTTCTTGGATACGTTCAGACACTTTGGGTCAGGTTACTGCTGTTATTCTTTTGACTCCTGAGGCAACCGCTTCCTGGCCTACGATAGCGAAACATCAGATATCTTTGGTATTTTCTACATGAGTTCATCCGCACAATTCTAAAGAAAGAAAATGCTCATTTATCCTTTCACTTTTCAATGCTTCCATGCCTGCCTGCCGGTAGGCAAGGTTTCCATCTTTCAATTTTTCAATTTTTCCATCTTCAACCGCCTTTACATCTTGTTGCCAATCTTTTACCATTACAACTCTTACGGTTGATCAATATTTATCTTCAAAAAATGCTTTAGCTCAAAGCTTCGTTGCATCTTTCAATGACATCTCCTCTACGACCACATCATCAGCGAGATAGATCAGCTGATTGATACTCTTTTCTATACGAACAATCTCTTCTTGCGTAAGTAATCTATCGGATTGGAAATCGAATCTCAAGTAATCATCATCGACAAGCGATCATGCTTGTTTGGTTTGTGGAAAAATCTTCGCCAATTCAGCATGAAGCAGATGGGTAGCAGTATGTGCACGCATTTTAGAGAATCTTTGGTCTGAATTCACGATTAGTTTCATGGTTATTGGACAGATTTAATAAAATGGATCGTTTACATATCGTGTCGTAATTGGTTATTGGTAATTGGTTATTGGGAGGTGAAATCTATCAGGCCCAATACACCAATACACGAATATACCAATATACTATTTATTCATTCAAGAAGTCGACAATCCCGAAAGCATATTCTGCAACTCCTTAGAAGCTTCTTCTTTAGTCAATGTAGGTAATGATTCTCATGTATCGCCCGTAGCAATTTCTATTCATGTTTCCACAATCACTCATGATTGGATATCAGTTCATGTTTCCAAAGTTCATGAACCAGTTTTGCTTGATGGAACGAGATACATCAAAAACATTGATGCCATAGAAATCAACATTAAAGCAAGAATGAAGATAATAATAAATTTCTTAACAAAACCCCTTTGTGTAGACATACATATAATGAAAAATATAAAACAATAGAGCGTATCTTTTTATGAGGAATTTTCAACCATATTAGCCAGAGATGGGAATTGCCAAGCAGGACTGGGGGGTACGATACTACTGCTCTACTAAATTCAAATTAGCCTCCTGCCGGAGTCGAACCGGCGATCTTTGGTTTACGATACCACTGCTCTACCAGCTGAGCTAAGAAGGCAAATGACACTACTCGGAGCAAAATGAACATTCAATATACTAATAACCGGACTCGCTCCGCATCTACTGCGGGGTACGATACCACTGCTCTAGCCAGCTGAACTATCCCGGCAAAAATAGCAAAGCCCTTATTTCTTCGCAATTATTTTCAATCCTAATTCCGTCAATAGCTCTTCATCTATTTCACTTGGAGCATTGAGCATCAAGTCACGATATTTCTGATTCTTGGGAAAGGCGATGACTTCACGGATATTTTCGACATTCTGATAGATCATCACGATCCTATCAAATCCGAACGCACATCCACCATGCGGCGGCACACCATAATCAAATGATTTCAATAGATGTCCGAATCTTTCCTGGATTTGCTTCTCATTCAATCCCAATAATGAGAAAATAGCTGATTGCAAATCTGTTTCATGGATTCTTATACTTCATCCACCTGCCTCATTTCCATTGATGATGATATCATAGCAATCGGCTTTGATGGACAATAATTTTTGCATCTCTTCATCAGAGAGTTTTTTTCATACAGCAGCCTTTTGACCGAGTTCTTTGACAAAGGGAATATCTTCGTCCTTAGGTTTCGTAAAAGGATGATGTACAGCTCACAGTTGACCGTCATCACCAAGCTCAAAAAGCGGAAAATCTACGACAAATGCGAACGATAGTTCATTTTCTTTGCCTTCCAGCAATTTCAGATCGGCAATAAGTTTATTTCTGAGCATTCATAAATGCGTGACCACATCTTCCCATATGCCTGACTGAAAAAATAATGTATATTCGCCATCTATTTTAGGTAATTTGGACAATACGTCTTCTGAAACGAATTTTGCGATAGATCATTTCACTCATTCCTTAGTGATAGCCAGCCAAGCAAGCCCTTTGGATCCATATTGTTTGAGATACGCGTCATACGCATCTACCTCAGATCTGGAAAAAAGTCTTGGAACATAGATTACCTTAGTATTCA
>JBBABI010000094.1:0-3532 GCA_041679065.1 Candidatus Absconditabacterales bacterium | reverse complement strand
TGAAGAATATCAGCCTGTATGCGGAGATCTTGTAACTGAGCTAGGTGAAGCTTGTGAATACTGGTGGGAATGTTCAGGTGATGAAACCTGTGTTCAGTGCAGCTGTGTTTCAGGTAGCTCATCCTCTTCCTCTAGCATCTCCTCCTCTTCGACATCTTCTTCCAGCACTTCTTCTTTCGCATCTTCCAGTAGTTCATCTTCCAGTTCCTCTTCCTCGACATCTTCTTCCAGCACCTCTTCTACTCAATCTTCTTCCAGTACATCCTCCGTTTCCTCTGCACAGTGTGGCAACTGTCTGATTGAGACAGGCGAGGAATGTGATGATTGCAATACATACGTGGAAGATGGATGTTCCGGCACGTGCGTTATTGAAGATGGTTTTGCTTGCTACACCGCATCTCAGGCTCCGCAGGGTCCAAGCATCTGCGAGCCCATTATCCCCGTTCTCCCCATTGAAAATTGTGGGAATGGAATACTCGATGTCGGAGAAGAGTGCGATTCAGGCATTTTGAATTCTTACACCACGCCGAACGTTTGTCGGTATAATTGCCGTTTGCCGCGTTGTGGTGACTGGATCGTAGATTCCATCAATAATGAAGAATGCGATGATGGTGACAATACCAGCGGAGACGGTTGTGCCTATAATTGCAAAATTGAAGAGCCCGAATGGCAGACATGCGGAAACGGGATCCTGGAAGGTACGGAAGAATGTGATGACGGTAATACTATCAGTAACGATGGATGCCATTTTGATTGCATGCTCGAACCATCATGTGGGAATGGGATTATTGAGGCGGGAGAGGATTGTGAACCTCCAAATACCACAACGTGTAATGTCTACTGCAAGCGTAAAAGTTCCAGTAGCAGCTCTCGTAGCTCTGGTAGAAGCTCAAGCACTAGTGGGGATGACGACGATGATAGGTGGTACCCTGTGTGCGGAGATGGAATTATCCAAGGCACGGAACAGTGTGAGCGCGATTCACAGTGCCGCACGGGAGATACGTGTTTGCGGTGCCTCTGTGTCACCAGTTCTGCTATCTGTGGCAACAATTACATCGAGCAAGGGGAACAATGTGAAAGGGATGAACAGTGTCTTTCTGATAGTTGTGTGAATTGCCTGTGCACCGATGTGATCTCATCCTCATCATCCTCGTCTGTGAGCGATGGTATTGTTCTTCCCATACATCCTGCACCAGGTGATGCAGGCGAGGAGGAAGAGCCTAGGGATCAAGAGCCCCCTCAGGCCTGCGGTAATGGCATTCAGGAGGCAACAGAAGAGTGTGATGACGGTAATGTCCTTCCCGGTGACGGCTGCTCTCCCACATGCACTACGGAGGTTGTTTCAGGTCCTTCCTGCGGTAATGGCACCATAGAACTCTATGAACAGTGCGATGACGGTAATATTAACAGCGGAGACGGTTGTTCCCCAACATGCTCTATAGAGATCACACAGGTGGCGCAACGCGAAGCATTCTGCGGAGATAATATCCTTGATACTTCCGAAGAATGTGAACAAGACTGGCATTGCTCATCAAACAAGTGCGTTGCCTGCCGATGTGAGAACAACTTCATTTGCGGCAATGGTATTCCGGAAGGCAATGAAGAATGTGACGATGGCAATCTGATTCCAGGCGATGGCTGTTCCATCAATTGCACTGTCGAGAACGCACAAACCACCTCACCCACCCCGCAGAAGCCTCAGAATCCACCTGTTGCAACAATCATCCCTATCGCACAAACGCATCCCCCAGCAGGGAGTACCGGCCCTGCCGCATTGGTCGTTATTGTCTCTGGTGCTGCTGCAGGCGTGGGGTGGATGCGCAAAAAGAAGCGGCTGTGAATAATAGCTTCATATGCAAATAAAAGGCATATTGTGCTATTTTTGCAAAAATTATTGGTGCTATCCATAGCAAAGATATTTCCCATAAAAACATCCACACCACGAAATAGAATTAACACAAGGCACAGCCTGTGCTCATATGAGCAGATTTTGGTATAATAAAGGGAAAATCTTCATGAAAAACACAAAAATCCTTACCGCTGTACTTGGCGTTGGCATGATCTGCATTGCCATTGCAATATTGTCTCATGAATTGGTGAGCAATGGAGGTCAGAAATATGTTCATCAACAAGGTACGGCAGAGGCTGGAGCACACACGGTTGTGAGTATACTGCAAAAAGTTAAGGCGTTGCCGGCACAATTGCTTCTTATAGAGAAATTGGAGGATTGGTTATCTTCGGAATCACCATTACCTTTTTCGTCAAACACAGAGCGTCCTCTTCTTGCCTTTGGTGCTTGCAGTGGTCCTAACGATTGTAATGACACAAATCCATGTACGGATGATGTGTGCATGGATGGAGCTTGTTTTCATAACAATAACACCAGTTCCTGCGAGGATTTTAATCCTTGTACGAATAATGACCACTGTTCTCTAGGGAGCTGTATCGGAGGCGATCCTGTAACATCGTGTGACGATGGAGATCTTTGTACGGAGGATAGTGCGACATGTGATCCTGTAACAGGTTGTACACATCTTAATCTAAATTTGTGGGACGGGTGTAATGATGGGGACCAGTGTACGGCAGACTGGTGTTTTTCTGACAGTGGAGGTTGCGCCAATGATCCGATTCCCATTCCCTGCGAAGTGGGAGGCGAATGCATTCTGGGAATGTGCGCAGAGGCAAATACATGTGAGAATGGTTCATTATCTTCCTGTTGTCTGGATGACAGTTATTGCGCCTATCTCAATGATCCACCGACAACTGCACCAGAAGGCATGACGCAATGCTGGGAAGGCGTTTGTGATGCAGGCCACTGTGAAGCACGCATTGCATCGGTCTGTGATGTCCTCTTGGAGGTAGATAACTGTTGCGAATATCTTGGTTTACGCACATTGTTCCTGGATGAACTCGATTCAAGTACTATCGGAGAGCAGACAGGCGGAGAGTTTGTCGCACAATCCGGCAGGCTGGGATTCTATCCGAGTGGGAACGGATACATCCGTTATGCAACAGATGGGCGCATTAATCCGGCACAGGGGGCAGTATGTATGCAAATAGCTCCTTTATTTAATTCTGCAGAACCACACGAATCATTACCGAGCTTTTTCTTCAGTGAAGAAGGTACGGATGCACATTTGCGTCTCTGGACGCAAAATACTCCGCCAGATGAATTACTGTATTCCAAAATGGACAATGGTGTAGAAACGGAAGCAAGGGCAGAGTGGTATTTCACTGAAGGAATGTGGAATGTGTTGGCTGCAACATGGGGTGAGGGTGAGCAAAGTCTTCTCAGAGGCAGATTGCCATTGGATGTGCAAGTGAATGAGAACGGTCTAACAAATGTTGGTGACAATATGTACCTAGGAAATCATCCGAGTGCACCATGGCCTACAATCTCAACGGAGTTCGTTATTGATCATTTTGCGGTATGCGGTGAACCACTCGCAGAAACTACTTGCGGGAATGAATCCGTAGATCCAGGGGAAGAGTGCGATGGTGCGGATTGGGGTGGAATTACTGATTGTACGGA
>JBBABI010000093.1:0-3629 GCA_041679065.1 Candidatus Absconditabacterales bacterium | reverse complement strand
AAACCACAGATACCTCTTTCGCTCAGCACTGCAATCAACGAAGAAAAAACAGCATACAGTTATCTGTACAATACCAAAGACACAGCAAAAATCTGGCGGGAATATGGGATTGGACTTCTTCTGGGCATTGTATATCGGTATTTTCTGCGTCCTGATTTTACGTCACGAACTATTTATTTGCCACTTGCTTTGATTATATGAAGATATTTGCTTATGCTTGTCGTATGGAAACATTTACCGAATCTGCCGATTGCAAGAGAGATAAGATTACTTCTAACATTACTCTTCATCCAACCATTCCGCTTTTTATTTGCTAGACATCGTCATGATAGTGCACAATAAAAACATAGTTCTTCGCCGAATCAAAATCTTATCGTGAGCGATAAGTGTGATTTTGTGATTGGGAATGATGGCCGTCTATGCGCAGAACTGTACCCAATGGTCAGGAGGAACGATTGGCAGCGGAAATACTGAAATTGGATATTCTGCTACTTGAGCGCTTTATCCTCAGAATTGCAACAATATTAGTACGACATTAACGTGCATCAATGGCATCATTAATGGTAATCGACAAGCCTATCAATATTCGGGTTGCACTCCTCTTAATCCATTAGTGACTGGCATAGATCTTGCTATCAATAATTCGATATGACTACCAGGCTGAAGCAAGGTCATATCTCAAGGGACAAGCCCCATCATGTCACTTAATATCCAAAACAATGGAGATACGATAGCCAACCTTCCCTGACAAGCAGCAGGATTTATTACCTGCAAATGGATTGATCCAAGCATCAATAGCCAAGGCATTACCATCTATACATCTCCTATACTTTGATCTTTTGTCGTCAATGCAGGCACACAGAGATGACTTACGATCCAACTCAATAGCATCTTTACGCAAAGCTTAGGAAGTAAGATAGTAAATTGCTTCATCAATTATGCAGATGCATACCAGACAAACAATACTCGATCCGGTACCTTTGAAATCATGGAATCATCCAGATTTGATATCGCCATGGGAAGAAGTATCGAATCTATCAAGACCAACCTGGAACCTGCTGGAGCTGGTAATGGTACTACTGCTATTCAGAATTTCATCTTTGAAAAAATAATGTCAGTCCTTGTCCCTTTGGTCGTGGTAATCGGCATTTTGCTGGCATTGCTCGGATTCTACAAACTGATGTTTTCCACTGATGAGAAAGCAGTTGGCGAGGGAACGAAATATGTCATTTACGGTTTGGTTGGTATCATTATCATGATAAGTGCAAGATACATCGGCGATACGCTCTATTTCACTATCTTCAAGGAATGAGTCCTCTCTGCTGGTGATATCAAGTGATTTAGTGTAGCACAATCACTCTATGATAAAATTTTCTTCCCTTTCATCAAAATCGCAATCTACATCGTCCTGGGTGCTATGTTTGTCATCCTCGTGACACGCGTGATTTCCTTCCTTTTCGGCACTGATGCTGACGCAAGGAAAAAAGCAGGTACGATTATCTGATGGAATGTCCTGGGTATGATTATCATCATCTGAGCAAAACAAATAGTAGAAGCTGTTTATGGACATTATACTTCTGTCGTCAAAGATATTTCTAATCTGTGAGAAATCTGAACTGGTGTATTGGCAGATAAAAATATTCCGCTGATTTATCAGATAGCTAATCGGGCTTTGTGACTCGTAGCATTAGTTATCCTAATTATGATCATTATCCAGACCATCCAATTACTAATGAAACCAGATGATCCGAAACAGATGACCAATATCAAAAACACCCTCTTATATATTTTCATAGGACTTTTTGTCATCGGTGCAGGATACCTGATTGTCAATTTCTTGATTGTACAGTAATCATTATCGTCATTCCGGTGTTATTGTCCGTCAAGGCGGACTACAACCCTGCTTACCGGCAGGTTTACATACCGAAGGCATGCAGGCGGAATCCATATTTTTCTATATAGATTCCAGCTGGATCCCGGCTGCAGACTTCGTCCTTGACGCCGGGATGACGATTTTCCATTCCCCTTGCATTTCCAAGGGAATTTTTTATGGTTATTGAACGTAAATTTATTTTTTTATATACACTCATGCGTACTTTATTGATTATCCTGATGATCCTATCAGGAATCGTATTTATCGGTTCTGTTTTATTGATGTCCCCTAAAGGAGGGATAGGATTGGGTATCGGCGGGATGTCCGGAGCAGGTGAATATGGCAGCAAGAAATCTCTTGAAGGTAAACTCAAGAAAGTCGCTCTGGTTTCCATTATCATTTTTGTCTTTTCGTGCCTCATTTTACCTTATACCCTACGTGGGTAAACTATGTTGTTGATCACGCAAAGACTCATCAAAAGGATCTTGAGATATGCATTTTTCATTGCCTTATTGGGCTGGATCCTGGTGAGCATCTATATAGGATACCAATACGTCTGGTTTTCTTCAGAAGAATTGAGCAGCAAAGGAGGTACTTTTGTGGAAGCTATTTTTGATACAACCTCATATCTCCCCTATCTCCGCAATGATATCCAGAGCAGCTTTTATCAAGGACTCCTCTTCAATAGCTGCCTCAAACTCAATGGTAGCGGAGCATATGTTTCTGATTTATGTGATGTCCAGACTACGGACAATCAGACCTATAGTATTTCACTCCAGGATTGACGTATTCGATCAGATGGCACACCGGTTTCGCTTGATGATCTGTATTTCACGTATAATGATATCATCCGTAACAATAAACGAAATATCACTCAATTAGCCATCTACAGCAATCTTATCATCCTCAAAGATACCAATAATAAACTCAAGATTACCTTCC
Source organism: Candidatus Absconditabacterales bacterium (assembly GCA_041679065.1). GTDB lineage: Bacteria > Patescibacteriota > Gracilibacteria > Absconditabacterales > Absconditicoccaceae > CAJBLF01. Next base: position 814 of record JBBABI010000093.1, on the reverse strand, counting down.
CTACAGCCACCAAGGACAATCTCATGTTTTTTGATAATTATATCCTCCCTCAGCACATCCTCCAGGATTATGATAGTGAAAACTATACCAATCTTTTTGGCAAGAAACCTATTTATACCGATTGCGCCAATCTCGTAGCTGACTCTGCAGATCCATATAGTCTGATCTTCAATCTTGTAGATTGCCCCGAAACGAACCTTAATTTCTATCAGGTCAAAAATAAAGGTAATTTTGAGAAATTCAAAAAAGATCCATCCTCTATTGTGGATGCATATATAGGTATGGAAACCCTAAATGGCTATCAAGCAGAGAATCTGATGACCAATAAATTAGTAACGGTATTTTTCAATACCAATTCAGCTAAACTGCATGTCAGAGTAAGAAGAGTTTTGTGATGATTGATCAAACACAATTTCTATACTACAGGATATGAATCATTTATGGAGAAAAATTCTGATGGTCTTTTCGATGCTTTCCAGTCTACCTGAGCCAACGCCAAGGACCTGATCAACCGCAGTTATGCTACAAGTGGTGGCATTACTAAAGAAGATCTCCTGGACATCAATGTCCAATCCTTGCCCAAAACCATTACTTTAACTGAAGGAAATCAGAAGCTGGCATATTTCGTGGAGTCATGAACACATTTTCCTCTTTCGCTGGCGGTGGATAAAGCGTATGATAGTATCTCTCTGGAATATAAATGAAAATTCTATAGTCCGACTTCATATTCCAAACAGACAAAAATCGCTGAATATACTTTTGGAGAAAACGCTAAGAATTTTGGCAGTGGAATCAATAAATATACACTCTATGG
>JBBABI010000092.1:0-3977 GCA_041679065.1 Candidatus Absconditabacterales bacterium | reverse complement strand
TTACTCTATGCCTTTCTCAAATACAAAGACAACGACACCATTATCCCCTTATGATCATGAAAATTCAATGAAGCAGTCTTTACGAGAAAGGACATCCCTGAACTCAGATGATTTTCTCATGGCAGATTCCCCTTGTTCGTAGTGCAGGGAGGCGAAGAAGATGAAAATAAGGAAAAAAATCCGAAGAAATACCTCAATGACCATACCGTCATCTATTCTCCTAAATGATGAGATGCGTCTGAACATAAACAGTGAACTAATATCAATTATGGCTATGGGCATATCATGCATTTCCCTCAGGCGATAGAAGAACTCAAGGATGCATATATTCATAAGGTCTTTCCCAGTAAGACGGCATTTGAAAATTTTGTTACCCTGATGAAAGAAATCAAAAAGCTTCCTCCAGAAGGTTTCAAGAAATGGATGAACAGAAAAGATGAATATTATGCTAATCCAGATCAAAGAGAGCTGAATAAAAGAGAGCTGTATGAAAAAACAAAATCATGTTTACTGAATATGAGTGGAGATTCCCTAGAGGAGACTATCTATGCATTAGTGCAGTCATTTGACCTCCATAAAGAAAAATTTAATCCCGTAACCAACCCTTATGCACAATCTTAAAAAAATCCAGCACGTAGCCGATGACATCAAGGCAATAAAGATCCAATGAGCGACCAATATCGCTAAGGCAGCTTTTGAAGTGATGATGCAGGAACTCAAGACACAAAAATTTAAATCATTCACAGATTTAAAATCATTCGTCCAGCAAGGAGCGAAACTGTTGATGCAAGCAAGAGCCACGGAGCCAATGTTGTTTAATGGAATGAAGTGTGCTTTGGCACAGATGCATGATGCATGATACAAGATGCATGACGTGAAAAAAATACAATTAATGATAGTTAAGACGCTTAAGCTTTTTCTTTTAGACATACAGGGAGAAGAAAAGATCAGACCAGGAATCTGAGCGAAGATCATCAAGAAAAACTCCAATATCATGACGCACTGTCATTCGGGGTCAGTAGTCAAAACCTTAGTCACTGCTCGGAATCAGGGAAAGAATATCCACGTGTATAATACCGAGACCAGACCATTATTTCAAGGCAGGAGAACGTCCAATGATTTAATCAAGGCAGGTGTCCCAGACACGATGATTACCGACGACTCAGCGCCATTTTTCGTAGATAATCTCTATGAGTCTGATGTGGATATTGATATGGTGATTATGTGATGTGATGCCACCAAACTAGATGGAAGCATTTACAATAAGATCTGAAGCTTCGCTATCGCTATGTCCGCTTGGCATTCCAAAATACCGGTATACATAGTTTGATCGTTGACCAAGGTAGACGCTGAAAATACCGTAAAAATAGAAAAACGTTCTGGCAAAGAATTACGATCTGCCGCTCCGAAATGATTGGAAATCATCAACTACGCCTTCGACATGATCCCCGCGAAATTCATCACTGGCATCATTACCGAATATGGCATTATCCCACCCAAAGATATCAAGAAATATGTGAAGAAGTACTATCCGCGAATGATGACATAAAAAAATGGAAACATGGAAAAATGGAAACATGGAAAAATGAAGAATAAAAAAACACCATCACGTTTCCACCTTTCAATGTTTCAACCTTTCCACCTTACCAAGCCTTTTATTCTTTCAACTTTAATAAAATGACTCTTCAAGAATTGTTAGCAACGCTCAATCCTCACCAAGCAGCCTATGTCAATCTGGACCTCAAAGATCCGCAGAATGGCGAATATATGCTTGCTGTTTTTCATTTGCTCCCGGGAGGAAAATTAAATATCCTTCAAGCTGCCTGTGAAGTGTCAGCGGAATCCAGTACGGGAACCAACTTTGCGGTAAAGACAGAGACGGCTTTTTCCCGTGAGATGAATTCCTTGGTGTATAAAATAGATCTGGAGAAGAACCTTGTTCGGATAGCATATCCACGAAGGCTATTTGACCGCGGGGGGAATGTCCAGAATATCTTTACCTATATCGCAGGGAATATTTTCTGAATGAAAGAGATCAGCGCGTTGAAATTATTAGACGTCCGGTTTCCGCCAGCAATGCTGGAACAATACGATGGGCCAAGTTATACACTTGATGATATGAGAAAATATCTAGACGTCTATGACAGACCGATCTTGTGAACAATTGTAAAACCTAAGATGTGATTGACCTCAGCAGAATACGCAGAGGTAGCATACGATTTCCGAGTAGGAGGAGGTGATTTCGTCAAGAATGATGAACCGCAGGCAGATCAGGATTTCTGTCCCTACGAAAAAATGGTGGCTCATGTCGCAGAAGCGATGGCTAAAGCCGTCAAAGAAACAGGACATAAGAAGGTCCATTCATTCAATGTCTCTGCTGCCGATTATGATACGATGATCGCTAGATGTGAGATGATCAGGAATTCATGAATGGAAAAATGATCATACGCATTCCTTATTGATGGCACGACCGCAGGACGGATGGCAGTGCAGACCTTAAGAAGAAAATATCCTGATGTTTTTATCCACTTTCATAGAGCAGGACACGGGGCATTTACCAGACCAGAAAATCCTATCGGATTCACGGTGTTAGTGCTGTCAAAATTCGCGAGATTGGCTGGCGCATCAGGTATCCATACAGGAACAGCTGGCGTAGGAAAGATGGCGGGAACGCCAGAAGAAGATGTAACTTCTGCACATAATATTCTTCAATTAGTCGCTGATGGCCATTTCTTCCATCAATCACGAGGAGTGATACCAGAAACTGATGCAGATTTCGTACAAGATATTCAGCAAGATATTTTGCATCATGCGGTCTTGCAGGATGATAATCGAAGAAGCATAAAAAAATGCTGCCCTATTATTTCCTGAGGACTCAACCCAACACTTTTGAAACCATTTATTGATGTAATGGGAAATGTGGATTTCATCACGACGATGGGAGCATGATGTCATGCCCACCCGGGCGGTACTCAGAAAGGAGCTACAGCATTAGTCCAATCCTGCGAAGCATATAAGAAAGGAATAGATATCCATGAATATGCCAAAGATCATGAGGAATTAGCTCAGGCAATTGAATTCTTTGAAAAGAAAGAAAATAAAGAAGTAAGACACTCTGAGAGAGCTGAAAGCAATTAAAAATATACCTTTTTATTATTTAGCCAGTATATCATGACAAAAATAGGAATAAAAGACGCAGAACAAATGAGGAATTAAGAAGATTATTGGCAGCGTAAGAAATACAAATTTGCAAAAAGATCACTTCTGGATATACTTGTAATAGTCGCTAGAAACTAGAGTATAGAAACTAAAATTCAATACGTTATCATTTCATCGCTTTATCATTTTATCACGATTCCATGAAAGACATATTCTATGCAAGGACTAAGCTCATTGATATCCTCGAAGGAGAAGAATTATCAGTACTTCTCAATGAAAGAGAGGCACGAAAGCATGGCATCAATAGTACGGATAAAATCTCTCTGCTGTATCAAGGTAAAGAGATAGTTTTGGATGTGGAACTCACCACAAAATATGTAAATCCTTGAGAAGTAGGCATCCTCAAAGATGTGAGAGATAAATATAAGATAGAAGGTGAGGTTTTGGTCGCAATCTCCTTTACACAGACCAATGCCAAATCCATAGAGGCACTCAAAAAAGAGTTGCAGGGGAAGAGACTTAATGAACAAGAGGTTTTTGATATTATGAAAGATATTTCTCAGAATCGTTTCACGGATATCCTGACGACGTATTATTCTGCATTGGGATTCTTTTATCCAGCGACAGACCAGGAAATGTATTGGATGGCCAAAGCTATGGCGCAGACAGGAGAAATGCTTCATCGAGATGGTATCGTTGCTGATAAGCATTGTATGGGTGGAGTATCAGGCAATGAAACGACAATGATTATTATCCCCTTGCTCGCTTCATTATGAATCAAAATGCCCAAAACATTTTCCAAGGCGATTACTACACCC
>JBBABI010000091.1:0-4033 GCA_041679065.1 Candidatus Absconditabacterales bacterium | reverse complement strand
CAACGACGTCTTCGCTATCTCGGAAGGGATGGAAGACACGTGTTTGAATGTAGAAGAATTATTGGTCATCATAGAGAAGGTCCGCGGATACAAGACAGAGAAGCAACAAGGGTTATGAACTGAGCTTGCGACCTTGGAAATCACTTCAAAAAAAGATTTATCAGAATACGCTGATGATATCAAATCCGTCACCAGAGCGCAGGAGGTGAGTTTCATGACGGGAGAGAGTACAGAGATTAAGGTAGGATAGAATATCTTGTAATTTCAAATAAAAAGCATAGGTAATAATAGTTAAAAACTAAAAATGAAAAATAAAAAAGATTCTAAATTGTCGGTTTTTAATCTTTTTAATATGAATATGCTTTCAAAGAAAACTTTCACAAGATTGATAAAGGCTGATCGTTATGAGGATCCTAAAGATTGATCAGGAGATAATGCATGAATAAAAATACTTAGTGATTGCGCTGAGCAAGAGGTTTTTGATGCATTGCAAAAGAATCAGACCGGAAATAATAACCAATCAAATGATCAAGAAAAATAATATAACTCTGAACTCTGCACTTTAAACTCTGCACTCCCTTCATGTACAATTTATACCAATCCCAGCTGCGAAAAGATATCCAGACCGTCGTGTACGAGAAACCCTCCTTCACGGTCAGGCTTTTTGGTAAAGACTATTTCGCTATCCGCAAACCCAAGAAGTTCGGACCCATCAAGGCGGATCGGATCCAGATCATGGGTGTAGAATTGCCGACAGACAGAGACTATGTCCTCGGAGAACTCAAGAGGGTCAAAAAGGAGCTCAGCAAACAGGGTAGGCATATTATGCTTCAATTATGAATCATCAATGAGATGATTAGCTTCGAAAATGTATCACACAGATCAGAAACTTTTTCGTGAGATATGAGACAGATGAGACTCAATCTCCAGAAATTCATTTGCAGAAATTATAAGCTCAAGGTCGCATTCAGAGAGAATATGCCCAATAGCGATATCCTGATCGATCTTTCCAAGTCTGATGAACAGCTACTGAAAGAAATGAATTCCGGAGCACAATCCCGTATCAAAAAAGCGCTCAAGAAAGAAGTGGAATTCGGGATGGCATCTCCTGATCAGTATAAATTATTCTACGATAAGCGGCTGGAAACTTCCGGCGATAAGAAATTTAATATCATCCCTTATGAGCAATTTGAACGTCTCGTCAGATATATCACCCAAAACGGCCGCGGAAATCTCTTCGTTACGAATGTATGAGGAGAACTGGTTTCTTGAAGTATATGCCTCTATGATCAGAAATACATCATTTACCTGTATGGATTCACCAATAGAAGTTTCGGCAATATTGGTTCGCATCATTATCTCAAATACAGGATGTTCTCCTGGGCGAGGGATAATGGATTCCTCTATTGCGACCTCATGGGCGGAGCGCCTACCGGTTTTCCCGAGCACCCATTGGCTAGCGTCAGCGCATTCAAAGAATCGCTGGGATGAATCAAAGTGGAGCAATATGGAAGTTATGACCTGGTATTGAATCCGGTGTTATATAATATTTTCAAAGTGTATCATAAGTTGAGGAAATAACCCATCGTCGTTCCGGTCCCGTAGTACTACGGGAGAATCTATATTGTTCAGACTGAGGATGTATATCCTCTTTTTTTTGTTCGAGAAATTTGCTTAATCTAAATTAAGTTTCTATTTCTTTTCAAGTTTTGCTTGTTCTTTTACCAAACGATCAAAATCTGATTCTATATTTTGAGTTTTATTGAATTCGTCATATTCTCCAAATGCCTTATTTTCTGCCTGTTTTCTAGAAATAGATCCTTTCCCATCCAAAACTTTATATTTGTTGAAATGTAAGAAATTATCTACCGCTTCTGCCAAATCTTTCATTTTCATAGGCGTATTATTCCCAATAATAATCTCTAAATGATCGAAGAATCATGACACTGATCTTTCAAGTTTCTTGATATCTTTTTCTGGGAGATAATTTTTAGCGATGATCGTGTCGGATCTTAAGATTCTTCATTTGGGTGAATGTTTCCAAGTGGTAAGCCCCATAAAAACTTCCTTTGCATTAGCATTTTCGTAAATTATCTCCGGTGCGGTTTTTCACGTGATAGCAAAATGAAACTTGTTTTGAATCATAGCATAGAAGTTTTTGGTGATTTCTGAATTCGGATCGTAATCTATGCTGCATTCTGCGAAAATATCAGTGATTTGTTGATAGAGTCTCCTTTCGCTGTTTCTAATTGAGCGGATCCTCTCCAATAATTCCTTGAAATAGTCTTTCCCGAAATATCTTCCATTTTTCAATCTATCGTCATCCATCGTGAATCCTTTGATAATGTATTCTTTCAATCTCTCTGTCGCCCAAATTCTAAATTGCGTGGCTTGAGATGAATTGACACGATATCATACGGAAATGATCATATCGAGATTGTAAAATTCGATATCTCTGGAAATGTCTCTATGTCCTTCTTTTTGAACTGTTAGAAATTTTCTAATAGTTGAATTTTGGCTTAATTCTCAGCTTTCATAAATTTGTTTGATATGATAACTGATTGTGGGTACTTCTACTCCAAAAAGTTCTGCAATTTTTTTTTGACTTAGCCAAAGATTTTCATCATGCAAAAATACCTCCACTTTGATGTTCCCATTGGGGGTGGTATAAAGCAAGAATCCTGTAAGTTCGTTTTTGATTGATAATTCGTTCATGGTGATATAGATAAGTGAATAAACCATTAGTTGCCGGTAATTATATTTCTTCAACGCACTTTTTCAATCTAAATTTCTTTCTCAAGCTGTAGTTCACAAATTTCTCTTTAGAAATTTGCATTATTTTCAATTCTGATTATAATTAGCGTTACTGATTATTTATCTACTTATTTATCACTATATGGTGCAATCAATTGAATGAACGGAGAGTAAAAATTCTCAACAGATAGAATCAGAATGAATAGTTTCCAATTCTAAATTGGATGAAAAAGAATTGTCTTTTGTTGTTTTACAAAAATGAAAAAAATCTGACAAAGAATCCAAAGAAATATCAGAAAAAGCGCCAGAATTAGAAAATAAAAATTTTAGTATTGATAGTACAAATCGAACAGAAATAACGGATCCAAATGGAGTGAAAGTAAAAGAAAATCCTGAATGAGATGCTCGAGAATATCTAGAAGGTGATTATAAATGAGAACAATTATTTACTCAGGAATCGGCTTTGAGAGAAGCAAATAAAGCAGGTAAGATATTGCCAGCGTCATGGACAACATATAGAGATATTATAGAGGAGAAATATAGATGAAATTATCAAGACTTTTTGAAATGAGAGAAAATAATTTTTCCCGGTTGGTATCATTCAGATCGTGGGGAACTCTACGAGATCGGTAAAAAATTCAGTATGCGATGTCGTGATGGTTCTAGTTTCAATGGGGATAGTGAATAGCGGCACCATTACACATGGGATAAAAATCGTGGTTATTCCGTTCGTTGTCTTAAGGCGTAATTAGTTTATAGAATATATATTCCAAGGACAAGTCGCTCAGTGGCTTGTCTTTTTTTTACTTGGCTCCCGGGAGCGATAGACCTCCAATCGGCTCAATGAGCTCATTTTGGTAAAATTGCTCCCGGGAGGAAAGGAATTCGATATGTTTTCATGATTCTGTCAAGGAAAACTGGTGCGCAAAGCCAGCTTTTTTTGTTTTTAAGCGCATTTTGCATATAATTGAAGAGTGATGAAATGATAAAAGCTTCGCGATGAAAACTCACTGCGTTCGCGTTTAAATGATAAGAATGTATTTTATCACTTTATCATTTCAGCATTTTATCAATTACTTCGATATGCCTCTGGAAAAATGACCAGCAATTAATGAACAGACTACGAACCTTGATTCTCTCATGAATCAGGATTTTCTCCAAAATACAGATTCCAGCAATCTTCTTTCCCGTTTAAATATCGACGAAGAAATGAAATCCAAACCCCAGGATATCAGTCTAGAAAAAATAGAGATACCCAAAGAAGTGATTCAAAAAAGAA
>JBBABI010000090.1:0-4161 GCA_041679065.1 Candidatus Absconditabacterales bacterium | reverse complement strand
TCCAAAATTTTTGAAACACTCTATGAAGGAAGATTTGGGTATCTGAGTGAATTGGAAAATCTTTGAGCAAAGGTAGAAATTCTGAATCCTTATCAGGCGCTTGTCATCTGACCTACGAAATTAAAGGCATGATATGTGACTTCTACGGATCTGAGATGTGGAGGAGCGATGGTACTTGCATGAATTATGGCAACCGGTGAAACTTCTATCATGAATGAGGATATCATTGCGAGAGGTTATGATGATATTGTGTCTAAATTACAAAAATTGTGAGTAAGGATTGAAATTGTTAAAAATTAACTTACAGTGGGAAGCATGAAGCATAAAGCTGAAAGCTCAAAGCATAAAGCTGAAAGCTCAAAGCTGAAAGCATAAAGCTCAAAGCTGAAAGCATAAAGCTCAAAGCTGAAAGCATAAAGCTCAAAGCTGAAAGCATAAAGCTCAAAAACTATTAGAAATTGTTTGAAAATTAGAAATTGAAAATTGTAAAACCTTTTATATTATAATTTCTTTCTCATGAAAAAATTATTAATGGTAGCTATGAGCATGATGGCTCTTGGGTTTGCTTTTGCGTGAACTATTTCTCCTGATGCAAAAGTTACTAGTTCCGAATGATATTGGCCTGGACAAGTCATCGTAAATTATTCATTTAATGAAACTGGGGTCAAAAATCTTATTACGCAAAAAAACAGTCTTTATCAAGTAAACTGCAATGGAGCAGCTATCTTGAAGTCACTCGGATTCGGCGATTCTGCTCAGAAAATATTTTCTATCGGACTGCAAGCAGGGGATTTTGAATATACCTTTGATCTCAAAGGTTGTAGTTTGTGGGGAAATAAGGTCAATAATACCTATAATTATACCAAATCACTCACTGAGGAGCAGGCGTTGAGCTTTGCTGCTGCATTTTTACAAAATTCTTATCTCAAAGATAAGACATTCTACAAGTTAGGCAAACCATTTGTATTGTATAGAAATAGCAATGGTCCTGTCTATCCTATGATGAAAGAATGAATGTGAACAACGGCCAATAATCTTTCTGATATAGAGATAGATCCTGAAGATACGTGAGGCGATGTTGTTCCTGAATACACTTCTTTCAGTATTATGTATCCTTATCTTATTGATGGACAGGAAGTATGGGAACAATATTGAACGAGGGCTGGTATGACCTTAGAAGTTTCTGCTGATGGAGTCATGAGTGTTAATGCAAGATTATTACCTTTCAAAGCAGGTAAAAGAAATTCAGAGAAATTGTCTGGCGATGATGCGGTAAGAATATTGAATAATGGAGGCAATTCTCCTTTTTATGGCGCTACAAGCACTACTGTCAAATTCTCTGCACCTCAGAAAGTATTGGTATTGTTCAATCTTCGAAAAAATAATATGTCCTATCTGTATCTCTCTTCTGGTATCGGACTCAAATCTGATGTCAAAGTAGATCAGTATGCTCAACAGCCATACGTCATGATATTATCTGATTATAGAATCGGGAATACTGCACAATAAAAGCTTAAAGCATGAAAATGAAAAATTATTAAATTCCTAAAATTTTAAATTTATAAATTCTATGTAATGGTATTACGTCCAGGGTGATTCCCAGAATATAGCCCGGCTGAACAATTGGTATTTGATCAGGTTAAAGAAATTATTGAAGAAAATTATCGTCAATATTGATTTGCGCATATCCAAACTCCTGCAGTGGAGGCGAATTCTGTGCTTCTTGCTAAAAATGGAGAAGATGCGGGGCAACAGATATTCGGGCTGTATGGATTAGCTCAGGGGAAGGACGATACCAGGGAGTATTCTTTGCACTTTGATTTGACGGTGCCATTTGCTAGATATATTTTGGACTGGGAAAATGATATTGTGTTTCCGTTTAAGCGTTATCAGGTCCAACCTGTACGAAGATGAGAAAGGTCGCAGAGAGGAAGATTTAGAGAATTTCGACAAGCGGATGTAGATGTGATTTGGAGGCAAGATGTTGTCAGTGATCAGAAAATAGGGAGTCATCTGTATTATGATGCAGAGACTTTGGTAGTCATTGCCAAGACTTTGCAGGCTATTATTTCCAAATTTCTTGATGATAAACCTATTACTTTACATGTAAACAATAGATATCTTCTTGCTGGTTTTTTCTCGCAATTCGATGAAAAGATAATCCCTCAGTTGTATAGCTTACTTGATAAATATTATAAAATTCCATTTGATGTATTTGAAAAGGAACTCACTGAATTGGTTTCTGCAGCTGAAGCGAGAAGGATCATTTCTTTTGTAAAGAGCTCATTTTCCGCGCTTGATCCTTTGTTGGTGGATAATGACCTTTATCGTAGAGGATATGCTGAATTGCAGGAAGTTTTGACTTTTGTAGATGGGTTGAATCAACAAAAAAAATATGCTATTGTCTGGGATCCTTGCATCATCAGATGATTGGATTATTATACGGGTATGGTATATGAGACGTTTTTTGATGATGATATCGCTTTGGGTAGTATCAGTTCTGGGGGGAGATACGAAAATCTCTGTGGATATATCAATCCCAAAAAAACAGACTATTCCGGAGTGTGAGGAAGTATCTGATTATCTAGAATGGTATATCTGATTTTGGAAAAAAATAAGCTTGAATATACTACCTCGACGGAATATTTGTTTGTGAACTTCGCTCAAACCACGGGAAAAACACTCTCTTTGATGCAAAAATTCTTGGATGAATGAAAAGTGGTGGAATATTATCCGTGTGCTGATAAGCTTGGCAAGCAATTTGCTTATGCCGATAAGAAATGAGTTCCTTATGTAGTGATTTTGGGTGAGGGTGAAATGAAAGAGAAGAAATATAAGATCAAAAATATGAAAACTGGAGAAGAGAAAGTTGAAATGTTGAGGCTATAGCAGTGGAGCCTGCATACCTTCGGTATGTAAACCTGTCGGCAGACAGGGCTTTGGCAGTTGAAAGTTGAAATTATGACAATGAACCAGTGAATGAATATATTTTCTTGATTTTTTTGAATAAGTATATATTGTAATTCCTAATTCTGCATTCTTAATTCTTAATTCTCTTCCATGTCTTTATTGCAATTTATTGTCCTTATCGCTGCGGTCATATTCATCTTGTTTGGTATCGACCTGTATAAGCGTAAAAAAATGAATGTACTGCATTTTATCGTCTTTTTCTTGTGATGAGGATTGGTGATCTTATTTGCTTTGGATCAATCGCTTCTGGACAACTTCGGAAAGTTTTTCGGTATAGCGAGAGGCGCCGACCTCTTGGTATATGTCGCTCTTATTCTTTTGTTCTATTTCTATATCGATGTGCTCAATAAACATACCAAGGATAGATTTCAGCTTACCAGGCTTATTTCACAGGAAGCTATCAACCTCTGATACTCGGAAAACAGAGATCAGATAACCCATCGGCATAATACTGATGAAAAAGATGATTTTGTCTTCAATATCAGAGTCTACAACGAAGAAAAAGCCGTCGGCGGGGTTATTGACGAAGTCATTGGCACTGGATTTAGGAAATTAGTCCTTATCAATGATGGATCGAGCGACAACACGTTACATGTGCTCCAGGAGAAAAAGAGACAATATCCTGAAGCACTCATCATCATCTTGAATCATGCTATTAATAGATGATGAGGTGCTGCCAATCAGACCGGATACAACTTCATCAAGAAGTACTGAGATGAACTCAAAATCAAACGATTCGTCGGTTACGATGCTGATGGACAGATGGATATCAAAGATATGGAAATGTTTATCAGACAAATACATGCTGACCGAGAACATTGATCAAAACTTGAAGACAGGCCAGATTTATATCTTGGATCGAGATTCCTCAAGTGAAGTAAGGTAGATAATATGCCATGATTCAGGAAAACCATTCTCTGGATTGCAAAATTGGTGACGAGATTCTTCTATGGGACTAATGTCTCTGATCCGCATATCGGATATAGAGTTATCGCTCTTCCTGCACTGAGAAAGTTTAATCTCACGGCAGATGGCATGCATTATGCCAATGAGCTGAATGAGCAGATCAAAAGATACAAGATGAAATATAGAGAAGTCCCTGTCCATATCTCGTATACCGAACATAGCCTTACCAAGGGACATAGACAGAAAAATTCTAATGGTCTCAAGCTAGCCGCCGAGATGATTTAT
>JBBABI010000089.1:0-4179 GCA_041679065.1 Candidatus Absconditabacterales bacterium | reverse complement strand
AACGAATACACCAATAACAGAGAAAATCTATTCCCTGCATTCGGACGGAAAAATCCAAGAACAGGCAATTTCCTACGACGAAGCCGATAAAATCCTCTTACAAGCCAGAGACGAAGCCCACAGATTCGCTAACAGTTATAGAAAGAAACAGATGAGCAAGGAATTCAAGTAAAAAATACCGTCGCTCCGGCGTTAAGAACTTGCAACTTGCCTACCGGCAGGTTTACATACCGAAGGCATGCAGGCCGGAGCCCAAATTGTTGCAAATAAGGTTCCGATTGCAAACCGTAGCACCGGAACGACATTTTTTTCACCATTTACCTCATTTTCCCGCTATCGTTAGCCATTTTACTCAATTTTCCTCATTTTGGACACAAAAAGTGCCCATTTTTTTGATTTCTATCAAATTTTTATTCCTCTTCAAAATTTGATTACTATCAAATTTTCATAACCCTTCAAAATTTGACAAAAAAAAATTTCTGGATATAATTAGATGTATAAATTTTATTATCTATGATATTCAAATGAATATGAATGATTTATGGCAAAGCACCTCTACTGCTAATATGGTTGGTCCAGAAGTAGAAAAGCAAGCAACAACAGCCCCATCACAAGTTGATGAAGGAGAGGCTTTTCTCCAGGAATGTAAAAAGATTTTGGAGAAAAATCCAGATAAAGATTCCGAAGAATATAAAGATTTTTTGAAAAGAAAAATAGGAGAATGAGTAATGAAATATGCAACTACAACGACTAACTTACCACCCAAAGAATGACTGAGTACTGAAGAATGGACAGCTAAACTATTAAACAATAAAGAAATGAAAGAATTAGCAAGTACAACTATTAACAAAAAAAATCAAGAAGAAAAAATAGACACAAAAAAAATAGAAATGAGCCAAGCAGAAAAACTCAAAAAAATGCTAGAATACGACAATGAGACCATTGCTCATCTAAAAATCGGACCAGTACAATGGAATAAACCTAAAGTCAAAAGGGAAGACGGTATCAAAACCGTCGACATAGGAGGCATAAGTTTTGTAGGTCATAGTGCATGACTCAGGCGTCATCGTCTCAATAAAATTTCCAGTAAACTAAATAAAATAGGAAACAACTCCGAGGTAGGAATGAAATATTTTCTGAATCTTACAAGAATGTTTGTACTAGGAAAGCCAGTGACCGCACTCAAAAAAGTCGGACAGAATATAATGGAATCTTTTGGTGCAAACAAGGATCCAAAAAAGATTTTTGCGGTATATGAAGAAAAAAAGAGAAATTTGATCACAAACATTACTGCTGGGCTGAAAGGAGAAGACGAGCTCAAAGTAGTCAAACATATTCTTAGAAGACTAGATTATCTATGCATGAAATTTTTGGAAGCAAGGACGAAACCACGAGAAGAAGCAAAAAAGAAATTAACAGATTCTTTATCTCTTAACTAAACACGACTATGCAATCCATCAAAGAAACAAAAGAATATATCATGAGAAATATTCAGATTATTGATCCTGAAAATAATGATGTAGATGAAATGATTTTGCAAGATATCATAGAAGAGAATCTTTTGGATAAAATAACAGACATGATAAGCCCAGAAGATAAGGAAGCTATTGAGAATAGCATAGATGATACAGAAACATTTGAAAAAAAAATAAGAGAGAAATTGCCAAATTATCCAACACTCTTGGATGAAATAACTACTGAGGTTTTATCAGAATATTTATCTGAATAGTCGAGTAATATGGACAAAACACCAACACCACAGCCAGCTACAACCAATGACAAAAGCGCTCAAGCGCCAGTTTCTGGTGTCGATACAGAAAATGCGATACAGAAAGCCGAAGATAGGAAAAAGGGATTCGTAAGCATCTACGGAGAAAATCCTACCAAAGAAAAAGTTGTCGAAAAATTCCTGGAAAAGCATCCTGATTATGAAGATAAATCCTATGAAGACATTATGGCTATACTAAAAGATGGTGTAAAACAAAAGGACGGAACATATGATACATGACTCCAATATAAAAATCTTCACAAACGGCTCAGTGACCAAGAAAAAGAACAAAAGATCAAGCAGGAAAAAGCCACTGACGACGATAGAAAACAGCAAGAAATAGGGAAAATGAAGGAAGAGCTCAAGATAGAGCAACCCAAACCGCAAGAAGCGAAAAAACCGGAAACCAAACCAGCTCCTGTCGCGGCAAGCAAACCCACAGAGACTAAATCAGAGAGCAAAAGCCGATGGTCAGCAGAAGATGAGGCGAATCGATGATGATCAAAGTCAGATACTGAAAAAGCGCCAGAAGTAAAAGAAGAGAAAGCTCCTAAAGAGAAAGCACCCAAAACTCCATGACACTTCCGGAAAAAGACAGGCAAAGTGCTTGCCCGGCCATTCAAGACACTCAACAAAGTAAGAAAAACGATCGGAAGGACAATCGCAGCACCGACATATTTCTTAGCAGACATCTGAGAAAAGAAAGCGACCTGAGGAAAGGATCTCATGGAAGGATACAAAAAAATTTGGACAGGAAAGAAAGCAGCATAAGATCAAAAGATAAAATGATAATTATTTATACTCTTATACATCATCATGGCAACAAATCCATTACAACAAGCAGCATCAGCAAAAGTAAGAGCACAAGAACTCTTGGATTTTAATAATGCGGCAAGTGGAAATCTTAGCGACAAACTTTTTTCCATCCTAGAGGCTGGGGAATGATCTGCCATTACAAGAAACTTATTAGATCAATTTTTGCACAATTATATAGAAGCGGAATGACACACACCGACATATAATCGAGCTGCACTGAGACAATGTTTGAGTATAAAGGAAAAAATTGCATTTGTTACTGCAGAAAGATATATAAATGCAACTGGAATTGTTCCAGATAGCACAGCAGATATTACAGATACTGAGATAAGAAGAGTCCTGGATGAAACCATTAGACATATAGAAGAAGAATTTATCAACAATAGAGATTTCACCGAATCTCGGATTCTGCGCAATGCATCATTCAATAGATTTGAAATCAAACCAAGAATGGAACTGAAAGATAGATATATTCTGAATGAGACAGCACTTAAAGTTAAGAAACTTTGCCTCGACAACGGATTAGACACACTGGCTGAATCAACTGATTTTACCAACGAGTCTGATGCGCAGAAAATATGGAAAATTGCAGACACCCTTACCCAAATAAGTTGAGCAGGAGTCCAGATAGATACTGATGTACTCAAAAAATTTGAAGAGCTTCATGTAAGAATAAAACCACTTAGAGATTTGGACAAACATTATCAACACGTTACAAAATCACTTAATATGCTTCAAAGAAATGCACAGAAAGGATACCATGCAATGGTTAGGCCGGAACAAGTGAAAAAGATGCATAGAGTTATGGAAAAAATCGGATTACTACAAGAATATAATGATGAAATGACAAAATTTAATCAAATAGAAAACTTTGACAAAAACGAAGAACACACAGCATTAGACCTTTTTCTAGAAAAAGCAAAAAAGAAACCTAATTTCCAAAAAGAACTTTATGCTGAAACTATCAACGAAGCACAGTTCAACGAACGGTTTTATTCTGCATCTGCATTCACCTTGGTAAACAACGCCAAATTATGATTGGATAGACAAAAAGGAGTCGCTTTTGGCGATAGATTAGCACATTTTGAAGCAGATACACAATCACGAAGAGGATTAGTAAGGAATAGATTATTTGATATCGCTAGAGCTATGCCTTGAGATCATTTTGCATCAGAAACCGATTACCAGACAGCAAACAGCTATTTCGAGAAATTTAGAGATCTTTTCTTCATCAAAGAAGAAGATAATTATGGGAACGGTAACAGAAACTTGGAACAATATGATCTCATGAGAAGATTAGTAGCTGGAATAGTAAGACGTAGAGTCCCCGCATTAGACAATATTGATAGAATAAGAAGGTGATCTGCTGCTCGTATTGCGTATAAGTGGATAGAAAACGCACTCAAAGGTACAGATAGATGAATCAAAGACCGAGTTCGCAGAGTACGGCACAACGCAGACAACTCAACTGTTGTAGCAATGGTTATTATGTTCCAGAATCAGGCCACTAATGAAGTATTTTATCAAGATCACAAAAAAGATGTAAAAAGAGATTCCCGATACGGCAAAGTAACCAACAAAATTGCCCTAGCAGA
>JBBABI010000088.1:0-4191 GCA_041679065.1 Candidatus Absconditabacterales bacterium | reverse complement strand
GAGGGAGTTCTGGATATTCTCAAAAAGCTGATGAAACAATATTTTCTTCAATCTGACACTACGTGAAAACTAGTGAATATAGATAAGGTATATGACCCATTTTTGGTGCCAGATAAATTACATAAGACGCTCAAAGAGTTTGTTTCCACGTATTCAGAATTCCTTGGAGAATATTGATTTACTACTATTCCATATCCTCAAATGATTACTTACAAAGAAGCGTGTAAATATACAACCCAGTTGCCGGGCAATGTAGTAGTGAATTATAGTGAATGAAATCCTGGCGGTCCGATTTTGAATATAGAAAGCGATTCTACCGTATATCAGAAGGAATTTGATCTATTTCTAGCCAAAGCAAAGGAAAAATGATTCGCTTCGATTCAAAAGCTTCCTGTGCATTCATTTGTCAGCAAAAGATATGGATATTTTCTCCATAGCAATGGTACTCAGTATGATGTTCTTATGGTACAATGAAATGATGAGAAGCAATTCCTTCTTGCTTGTGAATGGGAAGCTGGTGAACAATATTTTCAAGAAACACAAACGCACGTATATACTAAACATAACGGAGAGATTGTCGCCAAAGATTTTCTAGATAATCGGATGGTAAAGTAGAATACTTACGCATATTGCTGTGCAATAGCAAAATATTTCAATGCTCTTTGTTTGATCGCCCCTATCTTGTTTGTTGAAATTTTCTTTTGGGTTTTTTTAAGATCATAACTTTGTTGTAAATTTGTCCATACATACGGTTGAGTGCCCAAAGCGGCAGAGATAAGAACAGCTCGTTCGGGAGTGATGTTCCTTTTGCCATTGATAAGGCTATTTACTTCTACAGGATTTTTGCCTATTACTTTGGCAAAAGTTGCCTGAGAAATATTTCTTGCTTGAAGTTCTTCAAGAAGATATGCGCCGGGATGAAAATCTTTGATAGGGATGCGAGTCATGGTAGAGGTAAATACATAAGTAAAAAGTTATTGATAATGCTTTGAAAGTTCTGTTATCTGAATAATTACTATTTTCTTTTTGATGATATTGAAGATAATTCTTCGTTGTAGATTGATTCTAATACTATGTGTTCATTTAGGGTAATTACGTAATTTTTCATATCCAAGCGATGCAAAATTTCCAAAATCATGTTCAGTCTGGAAAGATTTGATAAGTTCTATTTTCCTTACAAATCATCTGATGACTTCATAACCGTATTTTTTGCTTTCGTGAGTTTGATAAATTGTTTCAAGTTCTTTCTCTGCAAATTCGACGTGCATGATGACAATTCAAGATGTAAATTAACCATTTTGGTTAATATACTGTTTCAGTTAAGTTTTTCAAGAGATTTTTTCTTATTTTTTATCCACGTCACTTGTCACTCGTTACTCGTAACAGATTTGTAGAAGAGGTTCTACTACATATTTTTTTTTATTCTCTTGAAAAAAAGACGATATACTATATAAAGCAAATGTCAAGATTTATATTCTAAAGACATCAATATGGAAGAACGTAAAAAGCTTCAGACTCTGGAAGGCGTAAAGACCTTCATAAAAGACATCTCGGAGTGGTGTAGAAAGAATTTACTTGTTGCATTGAATGATGTGGAAAATCTCAAAAGATATAGGATTGTCGTTACCGAAAGATTTGTCGGCAGATATGTCGAGGAGCTTGGATGTAATGCAAATAGAGAATCCAAGTAACATTTGAATTTTGATATCATACCCCAAATTTACTGCTGTACGTTTGATTAATAGAAAATAACTTTTATACCATACCGATTATTCATGAAGCTAAATTTAACTCAAGAAAACTACTTTCGACTCGGACAAGTTCCCAAGGGCGTCGGGGCTGTTTTGGATGGACGGAATATTCTGGAAGAGGAGTTTACTAATCCGAAAATTGCCAGAAGGGTAGCTGATCTCAGAGTGATGACCGCTGCTTGTCTGCATAATTGTTTTCACTGTTTCACGGATAAATTGAAGGTCACCTTATCGCTGGAAGACATCAAAGATATCATAGATCAACTCGCTGCTCTGTGAGTCAAAGCTATTGATTTCTTGGGAGAAGGAGAGCCGACCTTGGATAAGCACTTTTTCGAGATCATAGAATATACAGCGTCCAAAGGACTTCAGCCTATTATCTTTACCGATGCGGCAACCAAAATGAGGGATAGAGATTTCGTCAGAAGAGTAAAAGCTACCTGAGCAAGCGTCTGCCCAAAATGCGATAGTCTGTGGGATGAAGACTACCAAAATCGAGTTGTCTGAGATACCACAGGAACGTATTTCACCCAAAGAAATGAAGCGATACAGCTCTTGATAGACGAGTGATTCAATACTCCTAGAGAAGATGGTGCGACGCGTTTGTGATTTGATATGGTCGTATCCAAAAGGAATATCCACGAAGTGGAAAAAACGTTGAGGTATTGCAGAGAAAATAATATCCGAGTGGTATTTACCACCTATTTGCCATCAGGACGCAGCGGAACCAAAGACTTTGACAAAGATAATGTACTGTCAGAAGAAGACAAACTGCGGTTATGAACCATAGTGCAGAACATAGATCAGGAATATGGATTCAACCATAAACTCGTAAATAATTTTTTTACCACGCCATGTGTGGAATTTCTCCAAGTATTCGGTAATGGCGATGTAAGCGCATGCGCCGGAAATCCAAACGTCGTGGGAAATATCAAAGATGTGAGTTTGCAGGAATTGCAGAAACGTATTTTAAAGGCATACCCGAAGCATGCCTGCGAGAACTGCGACGGAACCTGTGGATATAGAGATATAGTATAATTTATTCATCATTTACTCATGAAACATTCAACCGATTCACACTCATTCACTGATTGCCTCAGCTGCCTCTTGGATACAGAACATATGATCCAAAAGGATGTTTTTGATGCAATGAGCGAAGGCAATACATTGTGGTATGAGACGTATAAAAACGAAACTGTGGCATTAAAAAATACGCTGCAGACAATGCAGCCGAAAACAATTCTGGATGTCGGTTCATGAAGCGGCAGAATTATCCAAACCTGTATATCACAGCTGCCTGAAGCGCAAATACGGGGAGTAGAAATAAATGCGAAAAATAGTGAATTTCTGAAAAAAAGATTTCAAAGCAATGCGCGCGTGCACATTATGCATGACGACATAAACAAGATGCTCCCACAAACAGATCAGCAATTTGATATAGCACTTTGTATGATGAATACATTGAGTCTCATTGATAATCAGCAGGAAATGCTGCAAAAGCTTTTGCGGTATGCCAACCATTTGATCTTTACGGTATATAATGAAAGATATGATGCTGACAGGAAACAGATGTATCAGGCTCGCGGTCACAAACAGATAACGTTTGACGGTAGTGCATACTGTTTAAATGATGAACGATCCAACTGATTGAAATCAAGAAGCCGGGCAGAAGAGGAAATCCGTGAGATGATAGAGAAAGCCTGATGACGTGTTGTGGAATGCAAACAACTATGAATATTGTTTTATGTGATAGCAATAAGCTAAATAAAAAATCTAACATATAATAATAGCCAAAAGTTAAGCAAAGCGAAATCCCGCAAGGCGGGACTCGAAGCATGAAGCTTAACGCTCAAGGCGAGACGTAGGTCATTAACAGATAAATTAATTAAAAACAAAAACTAAAATAAGGAGGAAATTTTATGAAATTCTTGAAACTTTTTTTACGAAGGGTCTTTGACTTTAATACCAAATCGAAATTTGGTAAGACAAATATCATTGCTTTTGGCTGTGTGATCACTGTTTACATAATTATGATTTGTGGTTTACTGCCGCTCTTTTTGGCCGATTCTATCGTGGTGATTATTTTATTACCATTACTTTTATTATTGTCTTTATGTTTCCCGTTTATGCTGCTGTTATTTGAAATATTCCTTTTGATGATCATTGATGATCATAAGAAATCTCTAGATAAGGGGCTTGCAGACAAAGATTGGAAAAATGTTTTTACTATGCTTTGTATCGGCATATGGAGCAGCATCAAAAAATTATTAACTAAAATTAAAAAAAACATTAACCCATAAAATCTAAGGAAGAAAACCATGAAAACAAAAATTTTACTGGGCTTACTGCTCATGCTGGTCATTATCAGCTGTAAACAATCAGTCGATCCTTACCAAGGGTTGATTAAGAAAAACGATACCTTCTATCTTTCTATATAGGG
>JBBABI010000087.1:0-4416 GCA_041679065.1 Candidatus Absconditabacterales bacterium | reverse complement strand
TGCTGCTGGTCAATATAGCCATGCTCGATCTTTTCTTCTTGCTGCTTTTTTGTCATCTCCACTATCAGCTCATGTAAGCAATTTGAATGCGCTGGAAATCATTTTCCATCAGATGAAAATCATACCTCCCGTCAATGCAAGATTACCTACGCCTCACCAGAATTGTTTCTGTTCGTTGCTCATTTTGCTTTTATCAAGCCAGTAGCCCATCTCTCCTGCAACTCATCATTTCTTGAATGCTTCTTTATAATCAGCATAAGTTTCTTTTGTCACGGGGGTATTTGTTGAATTGTTTATGGTATTATCTGGAGAGTTATTTGTATTTCCTATGTTTGTGGTAGATGTATTATTTTTTGCGCAAGTGAAACAGATATATCCTTTCAAAAATGGATAATCTGCACATAAGGTTTTGAAATCTTCTATCTTAGTAGGAGTAAATTGTTCTTTAGCTGGATCGATTGTCCCATTGAGGACACTATTGAGATAAATCCTAAATCTTTCTTGTTCATCCGTGTCAATTTTGGTGAGTGCAGCATTAAATTCTAATTCATTGATATCTTTCTCTTCTTTGTCTTGAGCTTTGATTTTCTTGAGAAGTTTTTTGACGTCGTTGGCAGAATATGCTGCCGTCTCTATATTATAAATTGTCCTATCAAAAGGTTTCTGCATAAGATCAGTATCTAGAATATATCTTTCTATCTGTGAAAATTGTGCATGGATATATTCCAATTCAGCTTTCCATACACTTGTTGCTTCGGCTTGGTTCTGCGTGAAATCATTATTTTTTATTGCTTTGATGTCTCTTGCTATTTGATCTAGATGCTTTTCTTTGCTTGTATCCAAAAGCTGATTGAAAATTTCTACGTTTGCTTTCTGGATGGTATCCATTTTTTTCTGTTTTTTGAGTAATTTCTTGATTTCATCATATTGTCCTCCTTTTGTACTTTCTTTTACTCCTTTGATCGTATAGTCTCCTCCGATGAGTGTATTAAGTATTTCCTTGATATCATCAAGGCTTATAATCTCGTTTTTGAGCTCGTTTAGTTTCTCAGTAGTGGTAATTACGATTTCTTCTTTTTGTTCTTTCGTCGTAGCATCCGTATATGTTTTGTATTCTGTGTCAAATTGTTCGTGTACTTCTCCGCCAAGCTTAGTGAGTTCATCTCTATTAAATTTATCTATGCTGTGTTTGATTAGACTTTTTAGCAGCTCTGTTGTTCACACTTTCAAAATAGCATCAGTGTATTCACCATCTTTTTTGCCTATCAGGAAAGTCCCATCAGCTAATTTGATGATCTTGGTAGTGTCTGTATCAGAAAAATTCACTCCTTTTGCTAAGATGTCTTTTCTATAAATATCGTCAACATCAGAAGAACTTTTCAGTTCGGGAGTAACTGTGGAATAGCGCAGGTTTTTGCTATCTTCAATCTGATCTATCTGAATCTTGGTTTCAATTCAGCTCATGGTAAATTACAGGTATATAAAGTAGACAATATCATTTTTTTCTTTTTATTTCTTACGGTTCAATTTTATCCAAAAACATATATATGTCAAAAAAAGCGCCTAAAAACGTTGTTTACGCTTGCTTTTTTGTAAAAATGGTGTTTAGTATGTTTAGATTAATGAAAATCGCGTTTTTGGGCTATTTGGTATTCGTTTATTCGGTAATCGTTTATTCGTGTTTTGTTTTCAAAATTTCAAATTCTGTTATTTGTGTATTCATTCCAAAATTTATTTTCAATATAATTCTTTGCTGAGGCTGGATTTCAGTTCGTTCTGCTCATCCTCGCTCATCTTGGCGTTGTGGATCAGTTTGTATTCTCCGAGTAGCTCTACCAAGAAAGCAATGAAATTCTCTTTATCTATAGGGATATTGTCATGATACGTTTTGGAAAGTTCCTTGAGATAGTGGACATATCATGTTAATGTAGGTGCTGTTCATAAAGTTGTGAGTTTCTGAAAAACTGTTTCCAATCAGAATTTTTTGGTTTCGTTTGGGTAAAATGGTGCGAACATTCCAACAATTACGATGGTATTGATGCTTTTCCTGAGATAAGTTATATTGGTTTTGGGATGTTTAGTCTTAAAAAATGTTTGATAGAGTGTTTTGATGAGTTTCTCATTGGTTGTGTGTCTGAGCAGGAATTCCAGAAATTGGGCGAATTTAGCATTAACTGCTTTGTCGTCCTGTATCTGCTGAGCTATCTGTTTGGCTTTTTTCTGGTTTTCCTGAATGCGTCTAACGGCCTCCTCGGTGACCTTATTGATATCCTCCCTTATTCATCATCATTCTTCCAAACCCTCTCCTATACTTCCTATCTCGTTTGCCATTTAATAGTGATAAAGTGATAAAAGCTCCCCTCGGCTTGCCGGGGTCGCGATAAAGTGATAAAGTGTTTTTATATATAGGGATATTTATTGTTTTATGCTTGAAATTCAACAACAATTGACTATATACTCACCACGTTGCAGTTTTTTTTGTTTTTGAGGAGAGGTGAGGTGGATGAGCGGTTGAAATCAGCTCGCTGCTAATGAGTCAGGCGGTAAAACGCCTCGCGGGTTCGAATCCCGCCCTCACCGAAATTATAAAAATGAATAATTAATAATGAATAATGTCGGAAGTCTTTCTGTATATATAAAAGAAACACCACCATTGTTCATTCTCCACTATTCATTGTTCATTACATTTCCTATGGCACCGTAGCTGTCCGGTGTGAATTAACCGGACCAGGCAGGTGGTTACCCCGACGTTTCGGGTTCATAAGGGCGAAGTTATTTATATAATATGGCACCGTAGCTCAGGTGGTTAGAGCGCGCCTCTCATAAGGGCGAGGTCGGCGGTTCGAGTCTGCCCGGTGCTAAATTAGTCCGCCACTGCGGACTGTTGAAAGATTGAAATGTTGAAAGATTGCGGTTGTTTGGAAATTAGAAATTAACCTTTCCACGTTTCCACAGTCCGTCGTTGCGGACTTCCACATTTCAACCTTATTCCTTCTGCCGTCACTTAGTATATCATATTTTATTTCATTATCTATTTCCTATGGCTGCGAAAAAGAAAACATGAAGGATTATTGTCGCAATGCAATGCAAGGAGTGTGGTAAAACAGGCTATTTTACCAATATCAACAAAGCAACAACCTCTAAGCTTGAGATCAAGAAATATTGCAATAAAGACAAAAAAAGAACTCTCCATGTTTCCAGAGAAAAATTAAAATAAGCCTTTTTTAATTATTAACACATTACTATACATGCTCACTATTAGATTATCCAGACATGGGAGGAAAAAAGTTCCTTTCTATAGAGTTGTTTTGACAGAACACACCAAGCCAGTTAAGGCTTGATATAAAGATGTTTTGGGATGGTATGATCCTATGAAACACGTATTGGAAGTCGATGTAAATATCATCAAGGAGTGGATCAAAAAATGAGCTATGCCTTCTGAAAGAATAGCCAAGCTTTTGTATCAGCAGACTAAAGATGATGTTTTCCAGAAATTTTTTGTTCAGAGAGAAAGGCATGGCAAACCCAAGAAAGAAGAGAAAAAGTAATTTCTTTTAACTTTTTTATATGGTGGAAATGACCTCTATTTATGATCAAGCAACATTCCAGAATGTTATTCTTACTATTCTGGCATGCGTAATCTTGGCCGTGGTTTTGTGATGTCTTTATACATTTATTCGTGCTATTTTCTTCTTTATTTTTTCTTGAGCTAAGGAAGAAAATAAAAAGAAAGGATGGAATAGCATCAGATTTATGATCATTTGAGTCATTTTGACCATCGTGTTGCTTTTTCTTGTACCGACAGTATTAAAGTGGATGAATGTCCCTAAATATAATGTCTATACACCCAAAAATATTTTCAATAAGGCTGGTGGTGTCGTAAATTACATTTTTAACTTATGAAATGTCATCAAAGAAAGCCAGCTCCAGAATGAATATCGTGGCAATATGTATTATGATACCACTCCTGATGTCCAGGAACCTTCTAGTGATGGCTATCAATTATAATGTTTATCTGTTGAAAAGTCTTTATAAATAATTACATATCATAGTGTTTTATTCTCTCTTATTCCTTTCCTATGAGAAAACATTATCTCTCAGAGACAGTTGTCAGACTGTTCCATAAATTTACGAGATTCACCAAACATCAGAAAGTGTTTGTATTGTATCTTTTTATCCTGATTTTTTTCTTGATAGTGCTGCCTATTATCAAGATTGCTCCTGTCAATGCAGCGTCTCATTCTGTATGGCTTTTTAACTGACATCTCTTCAAGATACTTCTTATCGTGTTGGTTTGTTTGGCTGTTTTGGTGGCGTGGAATGTCAGCTTTAAGTTCAAAAATTTCGTTATCGGATATTTCTGATTCAAAGAAAATGATGCACTCGTAAATTTCTGATTTTTGTTAGATCGGAAGA
>JBBABI010000086.1:0-4443 GCA_041679065.1 Candidatus Absconditabacterales bacterium | reverse complement strand
TTGATTAGACTCTGCAAAGATCTGGGGGGTATCACCTACCTCAACTATGTTGATCTCCAGCCTTTGATCGAAGAAATTTCAAAACAGCTTGTCGGGCGAGAAAAAGCATCGCAATAAAGAGACAAAGGGTCAAAGGGGCAAAGAGTCAAAGTCTTCCCGCCTCCGGCGGGATCTATCTCTATAAAGTGCTCGTGTAAATAATGCTGCATTTGTTGTTAGCATTGAACATCTTGTCGAATGCGCGGTGAGCTGAAGTACGAGAACATGAGACAGCAAGCTGATATTCTGACGTCTTATCAGCTAACCACATATATCCATAGAATCCTGTAGCTATCATGATCGCTAGTATCTGCTCTTCTTCGCTTCCATTTGGGTAAAGTGATTTTCATAAAGATAGAATTCCTTCTTTGGTCAGTAACCTCTTATGTTCTTTTTTCTCTTTTTCTTCGAGATACTTCTGTCCTTCTGGACTTCGCAGTTTATTTTTTTTCGTTTCCTGAGGAGTTATCTTCGTATCATCCCAAAGAGTGTATGTATAACCACTCTCTGCTATGTTAGTATCTGGAGGCATATATCGTTTCATCTTGTTTCCTGGGAGATTGAATTGCACTTCATAAGTTCCATTTCCTGTATCCTTGTACGTAATCATTTTTTTATCCCTTAATTTCTGTATTTCCGTGATGACTTCTAGATGTTTTGGTTCTTTATTTTTAGTGAAGTAATCATTAGCGTCTTGTTCCTGTTTACTCACTGCTGAGGGAAGAATTGAAGATGCCGTTTCGTTTTTTTCTTTCGCATTTGGAATCGTATGCTCTTGTGATGGAATCACTACATCCTTGAATACTTTTTTCCCTTTTTTGTCTTTGCTATCAAATAACTTTATCATCTCTATCCTTTGCTGCCGATTGTCTCACAAGTTTCTGCATTCCAATAATTTTTCCGCCAATCATAATTCATAGAGTCATCCCAGTATCTGATCTATTTCTTCTTTCGCCAATTCATGATTGCGGTCTTTTTCAAATGCGGTGATAATATCGTCCAATATATCCAATATCGCTTCTGTATCTTGGTCCTGTATCTTCCCTATTTCTTTGCTGAGCTCTTTCACCTTTTGCCTGATCACTGATTGCTTATCCTGCAACTCCATAGTTTCCAGGTTTCTTATTTTGTAAGGATCGAGATTCGCGAGTTCGTAGGGATCGACAAAATGCATCGTATTCTGAGTGAATGCATAGGTATCTTTGAGAATATTCTGGTCAAGCTCGCCTTCAGAGATATCTGACATCCTTTCCAGTACTGTCGGGATATCTTCTTTGGTGATCAATCCTTTGGCGGAAAAAATATTGATAAGTAGTAATCTGTCATTCTTGGGATATGCGCCATTGCTTACAAAATTTATGATCTTGGTTTTGATGAACTGGTTAAAGTCCTTTCATGATTCTTTGAATCATTTGAATAATGCCACGAAACTTCATAGTTCAAGGATTGCTTTCTGTAGATACATATTGGATTTGTTGGATATCGTGATGCCCTGCCCTTTACCCAGATAGTTATCTTCTATCTCCTTGAGCGCCTCTATCAGCAGAAACAATACTCCATGCTCATCTGACAAACTTTCTTTGCTGACGCCGTAGGCGAATCATTTGGGTTCAATGATATTGGCCAACGCCAGGTCATAGGTCTCTTCTTTGGGCAGATATTTCACTTCGGTACCTGGTAAAAGCCTAACGATAGCTGGATCCATCTCTTGTCTATCCGCATGCTTCGCTGATTTGATATTCGCCGTAGCTATGACGGTAGTGGTCAGCAGCTTGTGTGTTTGATTGCCATCTTCCTGTGGAGCATACATCTTTCCTGGTTTCAGGGTAAACAGATGTTTGATCCTCATTAGCACGTCATTGGGAATCAGATCTATTTCGTCGATGATAGGGATATTTCCATCCACAAACGCTTTCAAGACTTTACCAAGCTGAGTGTAGGTCTGCGTTCCTCCTTTTTCATCACCCTTCAATCCCATCTTTGCGATAAATTCGGAGGGAGTGATCCCTGCGTGTCCAGAAAGCACCACCACGAATTGATCCAGAATATTGTATGCATCAGGATTATTCTGCAATTCTAGCGCCAAGGACTTGCCTTTGATGGTTTCCAATCCTATATGCAGTTTGGTTGCAATCGTCTTGACCGCCTGGACGGCAAGCACGGTTTTTCCTGTTCCTGTAGGTCCGGTGAGCAGGACGTTTTGACCGAGCAATACCTTCTCTATGATTTCGTCGATGATCTTCTGCCTGGAGGGCGTGATGACAAATCACTCCGTATCCAGCTGGTATTTGTAGGTCTTAATCTGCTGATGCCTGTATGCTGTCGCAGTCTCCCTGGTCTGAAGAAGTATACCTTTCTCAGTTTCTTTCTGTTCTATCCCTTCCTGGAGCTTGGTGATGTAGATGATTTCGCTGGGCGATAATTTTTTGTTCTTGGCAAAAGCCGCCACTCTGATGTCCAGTACCTTGTCCCTGGCTTTGTCGATGATATTATCTATTTTCTGGATGTTTCATAACTGCTGGTATCCTCTTTGAAGAAGATCCAGACTGTCTTTCCTTTTGGTAAACTCATCAAAATAGATTGCTCTGACTTCCGGATCTGCGTAGAGCTTCCTGATGATATCTATCTCTTTTTCCGTGCGTTCTTCATTGAGTAAATCTTCAAGGGTATCATGGATAGCTTCTTTATTCTGGAGGTTTGCCTGGAGCTTGTTTTGTATTTTTGCGCTTATTCTTTCCTTTCATTTTCTCAACTGCCCCATCATCTGGACATCCCCCAGAGATCATTCCTTTTTGAGTTTTGCATACATCTCGGTATCTTTGGGATCAATAAGA
The DNA here is from genome assembly GCA_041679065.1 of Candidatus Absconditabacterales bacterium. Taxonomy (GTDB): domain Bacteria; phylum Patescibacteriota; class Gracilibacteria; order Absconditabacterales; family Absconditicoccaceae; genus CAJBLF01. The sequence continues at coordinate 1,570 of JBBABI010000086.1, read as the reverse complement.
AAATCCCCTATCAGACTCGCAAGCTGGATAGCTTTTTGCTGATGCCTATCTATTGATGATGACGGTGATGTTACCTGGTTTTTCATTGGCATAGTGTAAGAATTAAAGGCGTAAAGAGTCAAAGGGTCAAAGAGTCAAAGGGTCAAAGTATTCCCGCCTCCGGCGGGATCTATCTCTATAAAGTGCTCGTGTAAATAATGCTGCAGTCGTTGTGATCACTGTGCAGCTTGTGGAATTTGCGGAGATCTGATTTACGAGAACATAGGACAGCAAGCTGAGAACTAGAGTCTTTATCTGATAATCGCATCCATCCATAAAATCCTGTCGCCAGCATAATCGCCAATATTTTTTCCTGATCTGAACCATTTGGGCAGAGTGATTCTCCTAATTTTAAAAAGTTTTCTTTGCTTATGAGTGATTTCCCTTCTTTTGTCTGTTTTTCTTTTAGGTATTTTTTTTCCTCATCACTTCGAAGTTTGCCCTTGGTTGTTTCTTGATTTGTTTGGTTCGTTCCATCCCATAATGTATAGGTTGATTTACTATCCGCTATACTGGTATCCGGCGGCATATATCGTTTTAACTTGTTTCATGGAAGATTGAACTGCACTTCATAGGTTCCATTTCCTGTATCTTTATAGGTAATCATTCTTTTATCCCTTAGTTTTTGTATGTCTTTAATAATTTGCAGATGTTTTATTACTTCATTATTGGTGGTAAAATAATCAAGAGCATCTTTTTCCTGCTTACTCACTGCTGAGGGAAGAATTGAAGTGAATTTCTCATTGGATTCTTTTTCCCTGGACTTTTCATTTTCCTCTCCTGCTTTTGGGACTTCTTTTTTCTGTGATAAGATTTCTTTGATTTCTTCCTGTGATAATCAGTAAAACTGGCTTCCCGCCTCAGCAGGTGTCATATCCTTGGTTTGTTCTAGAAAGTCGTAGATTGAAGTAAATTTTTTTGCCATAGGCATACATGCTAAGTAAAAGAATTTTCACTCTCTATCAATTATATCCAGAATCGAAAAATTTGCAAATTTCATTGGGTCATTTTCAGAATAGCTGAAAGCGGAAAGCTTAAAGCCCTCCTGCCGGACGGGCAAGCTTAAAGCCAAATAGATTTTTATTGATATTTTATTCCGAATACATAGTATAACTTTGTTTTATTATTCTTATGAAGATTATGGGAAAAATAATCATATTAACGCTCTTATGCATTGCCATTTTCTGATGCGTGATCTATTTTTTCGTATTGGATGAGAAGAAAGATATCTTTGCTTTTTTACGTCAAAAACAGACAAACAAACCAACTGACTGACAACACGTAGATACCTCACTACTGCGCGAAGGACTTCAGCATGTCGTGTTTCATCATCCACTCCTCAAGACTATCCATGGAGAAATCCATAAGAAGATTATCGGCATGGAAAGCTTCATCAATGCGATTATTATTAATATGCTCTGCGGAAGTCATATGCTGATAGAAGGTGTCCCTGGACTAGCGAAGACGAAAACCGTGCATACGTTTGCCGATATCATGGGGATGGACTTCAAAAGGATACAATTTACTCCGG
>JBBABI010000085.1:2335-4462 GCA_041679065.1 Candidatus Absconditabacterales bacterium | reverse complement strand
TAGAGTCCAAATCAATTAACGACAAAGATTATCACTATAAAACCACCTACGATTTCTCAGTTGATGTTAGTGGTGATGAGCCCTCCTTTTCACCTATTAAACAGCATATTGAGTAAATAAATTTAGCTTCTCATCGAAAAAAGAAGGCGAAATCCTTTTTAGTAAAAGCTGCTTCTGTTTGTTCAATCCATTTTTTTGCATTCAAGAAGATCCAAATGCCACTGATCAGCAAACCTCCTATAATCGGCACAGCCAGATAGCGAGCGCTGAAAATATCTTCATCACTCACATGAAAAAAGTAATACTCAATTACAAGTAATGGGACAAAAAAAAGAATGGAGTTAATGACCGTTTGGAATACTCTGTTGGTGATGAAAAGTTTTTTCTCACGTTCAGACATTGTGGACCAGGGTTTCTTTCCGGTTTTGTAGACTTCTCCACATTTTGAGCATTGCAATAACGGCAATCCTAACTTGGAATCTAGACCCAGTCTGCTGTATCCACCAGTAAATGAGTATTTACACTTCCTACAGCAAATATTCGTATACATTCCCACATCTCATATTGAACCAGATAACTTTATAATAATCTACATTTTACCCCGACACACGTGCCATCATTATAAAAAGGACTCCCAAAAACCCCTAAGGAACCGCTACAATTTGCTTCCGGATGTCATGTGCTCATCCAAATTACGAATTTAGAATCATCATGCAAAAGAAGAAAACGTTAATCATAGTTTTTATTGCGATTGCAATGATTATTGCAATTTCCTACTGGTGGAAAGGCATTTGGTTTTACAAAATCCCTTTTATTATAGTTTGTATTGTTGCCGTAGTCACAATTTTGAAATACAAAACTTTAAGAAGGAATATTAATAGTAATGATTTAACTCTAATAAGCGTAATTGTTGCGATATTAATTTTTGTGCTCCAAAGTCTTCAGTCAATTACTTTGACAATAACTGAGATAGAGAAGCACAACGCATACAACTGCGAAATAGCTTCATATTTGGAGGATGCAATAAATTCAGATACTCAAAAAAACCATTCCACTATCAAGAAATCGCGATACTACACTGCTTATTACAAAAGCAATATGAATGTGGCATTTTACAAAAACGATTCATTTTTTAAGGCTATAAATAAAATGGATATCTCAAACGGATTATTAGATGTAGTTTCGGAATTAAGATCTAGAAGTATTGATTCTTTTATAAATTCTGAATTTGAAAATAAAATACCCAATGTAAATTCTTATGATCAGATGATAAAAGGTTTAGAAGATGGAGTGAAGGATCTAACAAAGGATATAAAGCATGTGGTTTGTTTGTAGGCCTACATTAATTCACTGATTTTAGAAAGCGATCTCAAATCATCCACTAAGCCCAGCCATCCCTGCCTACCGGCAGGTAGGCGTCTACGTTCCGCGTACGCGGGCTACGCCGCGATTGGCTGAATCCGTAGGCTAGGCGAAGTCCGCAGACGGAGACGGCTCTTCTCCCCAGCCAAACCCTTCAATCTCCATGTAGAATACCACCATGGGAAATACGGATGCAGAAACGATCGTGCAGAAAATTCTTCAGGAGTTCCCTGATGCATCCTCACGTCCTTCGTCGGAAGAAGTAGAACGGGTGATGCGCCCGTTTGGAGCGCTCTCGTACGAAACATGGCGAGAGATTGACCAGCTGCTGCATGAGCAAGGCGGGATGTACACAAGCTCGGCAATTGACCCTTGGATGGAGGCAAACTTCGTGGTCTCCGGGGAAGGCCCAATGGTCGAACAGAGGATTCAATTTTTACTGACGGATACATGCACATGTGTACTGGAGCATTTGCCTGCGGCAATCGCCAATGCCACAAGGCCTGTTGACCCGCGTATTTCGAAACTCTTGGAGCATACGGAGCATTAAACTCAGGCTTACTAACGATATATTGAGGTTCTCTCTCTATGTCTATTTTCGCTGTCCTTCCTCATCATGATGACGCTGGATGTGGCTTTGGGGTAGAAATTACATATAATGGTTTCGAATTCCCCCACAAACTTATATGCAGAAAAGAAAAGAGGGCTCAGAAGCTCTGATGAGAATAGTTGTTGGCGTTGTTTCCGGAATTATATTGGGTATCT
>JBBABI010000085.1:0-2325 GCA_041679065.1 Candidatus Absconditabacterales bacterium | reverse complement strand
ATGGTGCTATTTACAGGCAAACGGCAAAAGGGGATTGCAGACTTCTGCGAGATCTGGAATACGCAGTTGTACATATTTATCAGATACATGGCGTTTGTTTCCAATGCGCGACCATTTCCGTTTGATGAGATAGCCCCGAATCTATCTAAGTTTGAGTAGGCTGATAGATGAAGATGTGTAGGGATTAACCATTTTCCCGTTCCGGTGCGTGAAAGAGGTGATACAGCGTATCAAAGGCCACGCGCGTATCAGATTCATCAAGATACAGAATGAGCTCTGTGAATGTTGAGGAGATCTCTACAAGATTGATGTTCTGCAGCATGAGCTGCTGCAACATCATGTAAATGAATCCGGGTGTTTCGTACGTATGTTTCGCATTAAACTGAATGTTAAGCGAGGCAATGTTCATGTGTTTAAAGAGCGGTTTGTGTGCGATAAAGGATTCCAATTTTTCCGCGTGCGATGCATCGACGATAACGGTGATTTGATTAATGCCTTCGGAGATAGTTATATACTCATTCTTCTTTTGTACTGCGGTGTACAGGTTGCGAATAGCACGATCAGCTTCTTCAGTTTTTGTATAGGTCAATGTGCACAACCCTGTATGAATCGTTAGGTTTTCAATCTTAAAATCCCCAAGATTGCTTGTGCCATTTTTCATCTGCCTTTGCATTCTGCTGAGTGCCATGACAATGGTATTAGTGTTCAGATCTTTTTTCGTGCGTACTTCGATATGCGGCTGCAGAAAGCCTGCAAGATTGGAGAGGTTAAAGAGTCTGTTTTGTAGGCCAAACTGCAGAAGCGGATTACCTGAAATGACATCGTTAATGGCATCGGAGAGACGAATCATAATGTCATAATTATAACAAAAATATATAAAAATAACAATTTTTATCAAAAAATTATGAATTATTTCATAGTTTTGTACTGTGTATGCACTTTTGTATTTTCTTTTCCACTTATGCGAAATAACGATGTTCTTACCGACGATGGTGTTCATTTCCAGCGGACGATCACAGCGATGATTACACCGTTTGATCCAACCGGCAAATATGTTGATTACGATCAGTTGCGGGCACTTGCAGAGGCACAGGTTCAGGCCGGAAACTCCGTTTGTATTTTAGGAACCACAGGAGAGGCACCAACAATTGAGGAAGGAAATCGCGGGGCTGAAGATGAGCGGGGCAGGATTATCAGGGAAGTTGTGGATCAAGTCAGGAATCGTGTGAGGGTCATTGTTGGAACGGGAACAAATTTTACCAGTGATGCGGTTGGGCACACGAATCAAGCAGCAGAACTTGGAGCAGATGGTGTTCTGGTTGTGACTCCTTATTACAACAAACCAAGCCAAAGAGATATTGTCGATAATTATTATCGGCCTATCGGAGAAGTTGATTTGCCAGTCATTATGTATGACATTCCGGGGAGAACCGCAACCAAAATGGATCCGGAAACTATTGTAGAAGCTTCACGTCTTCCCGGGATTATCGGATTAAAATTTGCAAGCGGCGATTTTGATCAATTGCGGCAGGTACGGCGCGATGCCCCCAATCTTCCTATTTGGTCGGGAGATGATGCCAATACGCTCAATGTCATGCGGGAAGGCGGCGTAGGGGTTGTTTCTGTAGCTTCGAATGCCGATCCCAACAGAGTGCATAATTTGGTGGATCTGGCGAGCCAGGAGAACTGGGATGGAGCACAGGCCATTGATACCGAATTGGCGGAACTGATTAAAGCGTGTTTTCCGGAGGGCTGGTCTAATCCAAGGGGAATTAAATATTTGATGCATCTTATGAGCAGAGGGGCGATTCACAATGTATTTCGTCAACCTCTTGGCCCGCTTCCCGAAGAATTCAGACCTCGTTACCAAGCAATTCTTACAAAACTCGGTCTTATTTAGTTGTTTTACTCCTTATCTATCATGGAAACATTCCCTAATCATCTCCAATCGCTCCACCATGGCGAAAGTGAACCGCTGGTGCGCAAACTGGGCGGCAGTACCACTGCACAAATAGAACAGAGTGTAGATATGCTTAAACATGATCCACGGAAAGGGACTACTGCCACTGTTCTTTCTGCATTCAGACATAATGATTGCCCTCTTACAGGAATCTGTAGCGATCTGGCAGACAGGCTGGCCAATGGAGATACGGAAAACATTGAAAGAGTAACGGCGGGTATTGGTGCCAGAATACAGACACTCCTGGATACCGATAACCTCTTGGATGGTAAACCGACGCCAAATCTATTTCTTACTATGGATGAGCATCCAAGGCGCATACATCTAGGTGGGCAGTATTCCGTAGAGGAGCAGGGCAGCGCTCC
>JBBABI010000084.1:0-4513 GCA_041679065.1 Candidatus Absconditabacterales bacterium | reverse complement strand
GGAAGCGAAAAAAGATGGCAAACAGATCCTCATTATCTCCGAGAAAAAGATGTATGCTGACGAATTGTCGGAGTTGGGAGACAAACTGGGTATCAGTTATCTTAATTATAAGTTTCCTAGTGGATTCTTGACGAATTTTGAGACATTCAAAAAAAGGATAGAATCTATGAATGGTATGGCGCGCTTTATGGAGAGTGATAATTTTCGTGCTTTGACCAAAAAAGAGCAGTTGGTCTACAAAAGAAAGCTTGAAAGAGTCCTCAAAATCTATAAATGAGTCAAAAACCTTACCAAAAAACCTGATCTTGTCATCGTGATTGACGGACAGATGATGGATAACTTGATTAACGAGATTACCAAACAGCCAGATATGGATAATATCATCATTGCAGGGACCAATTTCTCTAGGCGATGGAATGAAGATAACATCATCGTTGCCAATATCTGAAGCCACAAGTCATTAGACTTCGTCATGAAGAGCATCTTATTGTAATCTTTCAACAAATTGCCACAAGCAATTTACCATATAGCCAAATTCACCTTTATGGGAGAAGAAACATCACCACAAACATCAGTGCAAGCGACTGTAGAAGATCAGTTGTATATCCCTAGTAGTGCAGAGAAAAAAAGAGCGATGCTTATGTATTTTTTGCTCGGGATTATGGGAGCATTATGAAGCAAACAAGAGCAAAGTGTCTTCGAACGTTTCCATCTCAAGCAAGCCATGGGGCGATGGACAAGCTTCGTACTACTACTTATAGCAATGATAATCTTATTGTTTATCCCTTATATCAAATATATTCCCTTGCTCATACTTTTGGTTATGATCGTCATCTTGGCTATTTATCTCAAGCAGGCAAATGAAGGAAAATATGGCAGAGATCCTAAAAAAAGTCTATCGCTTTTTGCAGGGATAGGAGAATGGATGCTGGGATTATTCGAAGTGAAGGAAGAAGTGAAGAAAGAATAAATCGGTTATTTGCTCGCTAACGCTCGCGTGTATTCATGGTTATTTACTCCGTGTATATTAAATACACAGCCCGACAGGGCGAAATACACAGCGAAGCGAAATATACCAATATACAACGTTCATAGCAATACAGACAAACAATATTTATTTATCTAACATAGCAAGTTATATGTGAAATATAGAACTATTGAAACAATTGAGGGAGATTAGCTTCGCTCCGATCAAAGATTGTAAAGAAGCCTTAGCAGAAGCAAATGATGATCTTGCCTTAGCCCAAGAGATTTTGAAGAAAAAAGGGATTTCCAAAGCGGGAGCAAGAGCAGAAAGAGAAACCAAAGAAGGAATAGTCAAGATTGTGGAAAAAGATGGGAAAACGGTAGGTCTCAAGCTGTTATGTGAAACGGATTTCGTAGCAAAAAACGAAAATTTTCAGGCGTTGTTTGATTCGGTTTTGGGTAAGATTGCTGAAGGTTCCAAAGAAATCACTGCCTTAGCAGATTTTGATCCTATAGTTGCGCAGACAGTTGAAGATGAAGTCAAAGAATTTATGGGAAAAACAGGTGAGAATATGAAGATCGGCGGTGTCTTAGTTACTCATAAGAAAGCATTCATCTACAATCATCCAGGAAATAAAGTTGCTTCACTTATTTTCTTCGAAGGAGGAAATGATGAAATAGCCAAAGAACTTGCATTACAAGTGACGGCAATGAATCCAACCTATGTCTCTTTTGATGAGGTAGATCAAGATCAGGTAGCTAAGATGAAAGAGGAATTTTGAGCTGAACTCAAAGCAGCAGGGAAACCTGAAGCGATGATCGCTCAGATCGTCGATGGTAAGATCAAGAAAGCATTAGCAGAAAATGTTTTATTGGAACAGGAATATATCAGAGATGCAGCCAAAAAAGTGAAAGAGATACTGCCGGCCGATATGAAAATCATCGGATTTATCAGGATGGGAATCGGTAGTTAGTGAACAACTAACAACTAACAGTTAACAACGAAGGAGTTTTTTTATATAAAAGATACCAACGCTGTTCACTATTCACTGTTCACTGTTAACTCAATTCAAATAATCGGTTTTACTATTTAAATATATTGTAATGCAAAAGTATGATGTAGTGCTCTTGGTAGATGCTGGGTTGTCAGATAAAGAACGCACGGTAATGACTGATGAGATAGAAGCTATGCTCGGCAAGAATATTCTTCTCAAGGATGAAATGGGACTCCAGATGCTGTCATATAACCTCAAAGACAAGGCTGGAAACGATAAAGCATATATCTATTCCTATTATGTCCAAGCGCCAGCCACAGATATCGCCGATTTCAAAAAACAATTGGTATACAATAAGGCAGTCAAAAGATATGCTATCTATTGCATGGATCCCAATCAGGAATTCTTCACTTTTGCTGATATCAAAGCTCAGCTTGAAAAGATCATAGCAAGTCGGGAAGAGAAAAAGCTTAATCAGAAACTTATTTTCTATACAGACAAGAAGAATAAGAAATATATCAACTGGAAGGCCATTCCTATGCTCAAAAAATATGTTACGAGATTTGGTAATATCAAACCCAGAAAATATACAGGCAACAATGTCAGTACACAGAAAAAAATAAGGGAGGCCATATTGAGAGCAAGAGAATTAGGATTGTTGGCATACGTAAAGGAATAGCAATCGTCATTGCGAGAAGCTATTTGGCGACGAAGCAATCCAAATAGTAGAATCATTAGATTGCCACACCTCACTTCATTCGGTACGCAAAGACACAATAAGAAGAATGCCACAACTCAAAACAAAATGTTAAGAAATTAGGCAATACATTTAATTCATAAATACGATAAAAGATGGCAAGTAAACTCAAGAGAGTAAGAAAATATTCTCGACGCAAGAGACTCAATAAACATTGATTTAGAGAGAGAATGCAAACAGCAAGTGGAAGGAAATTGTTAGCAAGAAGAAGAAAGAAGGGAAGAAAAGAACTTACGGTGCAGAAAGCATAAGCGTAAGTTTTTTGCTCTTTAAATTAAATTATTTATGCTGCGTCCAGAGAATTTTACTAAGCGTCTACCAGAATGTGACTATTCCATACATAACACACAACACCAAACACACAGATAGTAACGTGAATATCTAATGATGCTTAGGATATACTAAACTCGACCGCCAAAGAAACCGGCATGCCTGTCCGGCCATGCCCCGGGACTGCGGGGTAGGCAGGTGAAACGAAGCTTCTTTGGATGCGAGAGTTATAGTTACTACCTCAATAATTTCTTACTCGAAATTATCGGGTAGTAAACTATAAATACAGGTTGCAATAGATATTCGGGATAAATACAGGTTCCAGTATGCGTTTAGTATACATTCAAATGTTTATTTTCTTAAACCACACCACATCCTATGGCTGCAAAAAAACCATCCAAAAAAACATCCAAACCAACAAAAAAGACTCAGAATCCAGTAAAAAAAATTAAAACATTGAAACCTTACCCCCAGAAGAAGACAAGCAAGCGTTGAAACGTGGAAAATTGAAAAAAAATGGTAAGCAAGACTGTTTCTACAAAAAAAGCCACTTCTTCACCCAAGGCGGTCAGTAAAGTAAATAAAAGACCTCCTCTTAGCAGACCGACACCCATCACTATTCCCAAGAAGCCAGAAATTTCCAAGAAGGTAGCAGAACTCTTCAAGGGATATTATAAGGAATGAGAAAGAATATTTTTAAGGAAGCCGAGAAAATTCTCAGGATTTCCTGATCTTTTGCTGTTGCAGAAAAAAGGATATGAAAGTTTCATAAATACTTATATCCACAAATTATTTAGCAACATAAATCCAGTGCGGGATATCGCAGGAGAAAAGATGTTCGTCGAGATAGATGATATCAAAGTTTCTGAACCTATCGATGATGTAAAAACTTGTAAGAGAAAGGAATTGACCTATGGTGGTATCATTACCGGTAAGGTAAAGCTCAATGAAGTCGTAGATGATGGCAAGAAAAAGACAGAAAAAATACTATTCTCCAAACGTGCGAATATCGGAATTTTGCCTTTGATGACATCATCAGCTTCATATATCATCAATGGAGTAGAGAGAGTCATTATTTCTCAGATCATCAGATCATACGGTATATTCTTTGCTAAAAAAGAATTTAAATATTCATTTAAAATAATTCCCGAAAATGGTCCATGGCTGGAAGTCCAGGTAGAGAAATCCGGTGTCGTAGTTGCGAGAATCAATAAATCCAGAAAATTCCCTATCACGGCTTTGTTAAGAATTCTCGGAGCGGAAACAGATGAACAGATCAGAGCGTTTTTCAGTGATTGCTTCGAAGAGGAAGATTTTAATTATCTGGAGGTTACGCTCAAAAAGGATACGACCAAAGATGCTATTTCTGCTGCGGAATTTGTGTACAATAAAGTGAGACCAGGAGAATTGATTGATGCGGAATCAGCACTCAATTATATCAAAAACCAATTTCTTTCTCCTGACAGGATCTATGTCGGTAGGATTGCTAGACGCAAGATCAATGCGAAATTAAAGCTCAATAAGT
>JBBABI010000083.1:0-4677 GCA_041679065.1 Candidatus Absconditabacterales bacterium | reverse complement strand
GGGAACGAAGCAATCCAGATAGATAAAAAAAGGTGGATTGCCACGCCTCATTTCACCAGCCTACCCATCGTAGTTCTACGAGGCGCGGCGGCAGGCAGGTTCGGCTCGCAAAGACAATTACATTTTACTTTCTAAAATAGCCCATGTTCCGAACCATCTTCTTGCGGTACTTCATCATCGTCAACCTCATCACCTTCATCATCCGATGAGTGGATAAATACAAAGCAAAAAAGCAACTCCGAAGAATCCCAGAAAAGACCTTATTGATCTGGACGGCGCTGGGAGGACGATTGTGAGCAATTTTATGAATATCATTTTTTAGACACAAGACCATCAAAGGAAAATTTCTGATATGGTTTTATTGATTAGTTGCTTTACGAATAGTACTCATCTTTGTATTATTATATTTCTTGTAAAGAATAACTATCGGAAACTAAAATTTTAATTTTTTAAAGATGTTATGATAGGTAAAGAAAGTATTCTGGAAAATCTAAGAGATCTTAGATATAATCATATTGATGATCTCCCCAGAGAACGTCTAATCCTAGGAGATGAAAACTATTATAAATACAAATGTCGTTGAAATTATATGACATCAGTAAGAAATTATATCTGCAGTTTGATTTCTAAAAATATGCTTAATGAGCAGCGTACAATAGAAGAAGGTAAAAAATTTATTGATTATAGAGCAGAAAGAGATCAATCAGTATTAACTACAAAAGAAGAAATAGATATGGTAAATAATGTTTTAGATAAGGTTATAAAAGACCTGGAAGATAATTTATAATTGGTTTCAATTATCATTAACAATCCTTTCATGCAATATAAAACAATCCAAAACAATATTTTAAGCCGATACAAGCAACACGGCAGAATTTTGCCACGAAGGAAAACAAAAGATCCCTATGCTATCCATATTTCTGAAGTGATGCTGCAGCAAACTCAAGTGGAGAGAGTGATTCCTTATTTCCATCAGCGGATGAAAGATTTTCCTGATTACAAAACTCTAGCCGAAGCGTCCAAAACGGATTTGCTCAGACATTGGTCAGGACTTGGATTTAATTCAAGGGCTTTAAGGCTCCAAGATTGTGCAAGAAAAATAATTACGAATGACGAATGACGAATGACAAATGATAGAGCAGAATTAATGTCATTACCGGGCATTTGACCCTATACCTCAGCAGCCATTATGGCATTCGCACGAAATAAGGAAGTCCCGGTCATTGATACCAATATTAGAAGAGTCCTTATTTTCTTATTCAAGCTGGATGAAAAAATCTCAATGAAAGATTTAGAAATATTTGCATCCAAAATAATTCCGAAAGGAAAATCTCGCGACCGGCACAATGCACTTATGGATTATTGAGCTTTAGAACTTACAGCGAGAAAGACAAAGATTAAACCCATTTCTAAACAATCGAAATTTGAATGATCAGATAGAGAAGTACGCTGAGCGTTGCTCAAAAAATTAGTGCAGAATTCAGAGCCCTCCGACTTCGCAGAGGATACATGCAGAGTGCAGAGTTTTATGGAGGATTTCCCACATAAAAATGTGAAGAAAATTGTAAATGATATGCAAAAGGAAGGATTGATTAAAGTCAAAAAATGAATACTAACAATCGCAGAATAATTTATCTTAAATAATAATCAATGAAAATATTGAAATTTTCACCACCATTACCGGATATGATCTTAAGCTGAGAGAAGACAGCAACTCGAAGGATTAATGACGAAAAATGAATTGCACCGGGAGATGAGCTTTCGCTATGTCATAAGGATTGAACTGAATTTGCACAAGCTAGAGCAGTCAAAGTCAAAGAGACAACATTCGGAGAACTTACGGAAGAAGATATGATTGGTCATGAAAAATTTACAAGCGAAGAAGAAATGTACAAAACACAGACCAAATATTACCATCAAGAAATCACTCCGCAGACCGATCTCAAGGTCATTGAATTTAAGCTCACTATTGCATCGTAAAGACGCGATTAATCGCGTCTCTACAAAAAAATCTTTCAACCTTTCAATTTTTCAACATGCTTTTCTTCATCCCAACTCCCATTGGCAATAAAGACGATATTACGCTTCGCACGATCAAGCTGTTCCAATCGCTGAAATTTTTCGTCTGCGAAGATACCAGAACTACAATGAAACTCATGAAGATGTACGAAATTCCTTACAAGGACAAAACATTTTTTTCATTGACCAGTTTCACCTCAGAGACTCAATTGGCCCGTTATGTGGATATTCTCAAAGCGAGTGATATCGGACTCGTCTCAGAAGCAGGTACGCCAGGACTGTCTGATCCCGGCAAATCCATGATCAAACTCTGCCACCAATATCAGATTCCCTACACTATTCTTCCCGGCGCTAATGCGCTGATTCCCGCTGTCGTCGCTGCAGGATTTGATACCTCAGCATTCACCTATTTAGGATTTTTACCGACCAAAAAAGGAAGACAGACAAAAATCAAAGAAATATTACAGTCAGAAATACCGGTCTTCGTCTACGAATCTGTGCATAGGATAGAAAAACTTTTGGAAGAATTAAAACTGAATGATTTTCACGGTCAGATTTCCATCGCGAGAGAAGTGAGTAAAATGTTTGAACAGCATTTCACAGGGACAGTAGAGGAGGTGATTAATTTAGTGAAAGAAAAAAAACTCCCCATCAAGGGAGAATTCGTCGTCGGGATTAAAAATATTATTGAGTAATCTTTTCTCTGATATATATAGCATTTCATGGTTTGGGCAAATATTTCGTCGGATCTAAGATAACACCATCTGCGTCTGTAATTTGTATGGTTTTTCAAGTAAATTTATCATACATTTTTTTTATTTTATCGAGTTTATCCATAGTAGTGGAATTTTTATCTGTAAAGGAGAATGTAAATTTGTATATTTTCCATTGCTTATCGTTGCTTTTGCCCAAAAGATCAAGATTTTTTATGCCATCCACATTTTTTTCTTTTGTTTCTGCTATAGATTTACTGTGAGTTAATGCTCTAAACTTATTCATCAGTGATTCTCATGTAAGTCATTTCGCCAACCGTTCTTCCATCAATTTAGAATACTTTCTATATTCAGTAATTCTGATAGTAAGATTATTGAGATGATTATCTTCGTATTTCTTGTTGGGATTTCTTAATTTTGGGTTTTTCTTTCGAAGCGCTTCATCAATAGCTCTTTGCGAATCATAGACATGATCATTATAATTGTCTGGTCATTTATTATATCCATTTAATGCAAGTAGCCATGAAAAATCGAAATCTTTATATTTTGCTGCATAGCTTTTTAATGGCTCCGATACCATAACTTTTGTATCAATCTTAGATTTGCAATACTTCAAATATTCTGCTGAGAAATCCAATGCTATCTGAGGATTAAATCTATCATTCAATTTAGCGAGCTGACTAAGATGTGATTTCTTTTCTGATCTGATGGCCAATAACTTGTCTGCAATAATACTATTTACCGTATCTCTATTATGATGCTTTTTCATAAGCATAGCATAATCGTATGCTTTATAAGTAGGATTATCAGAAAACACCTTCCAATCCTTTCCCAGATGACTTTTAGAGAACCATTTGAAAGTATCTGGCTGAATTTGTGAGATGCCTGCTCAACCATCATTTACATTGATATTGACGGGATCTCATTCTCATTCTATCATTTTCAGCGCAAAAAAATGATCTAAGGGAATATTCTGTTGAGTAGAAATTTGTTGAATCTCAGGATAATATCTAAATGTCCTAAGAAATTTTCATAGTCATGATGTCCTGGGAAAATCTGTTTTATTAAGCCCTTCTTTTTTGAGATATGAAGAAAACTCCATTTTTTTCTGTTCAACAGTATTAGGTAGAGATTCTTTCAATTTAAATAAAGACGCTTTCAATTTGGATAAAGACGCTTTAGTCTCTGCTAAAACATCTGCTTCCGAAAGTTCTGTATTCGATTCGATGAATTCTGACATGTTATATACATTAATCTAAATGATGTATTATGGTATTTGGACTTCTTTTTGTATGCTTAAGTTCTTCCTTTAAAATCATAAACGTCAAAATATTCGCAATTATTGTCTTCTGTGTTTGAGGTACATTATCTACTGCCAATTCTTTTGTGTGGGGCTTAGTCATATCAAGATATTCTTTTTTTGGCCCTTCTTGCAGGACTTTGGTGAGTAATCATGATGTATTCCTTATTTTTAAATACAAATTAAATCGCTGCTGGATAAGACGGTCAATCAACCCTTCACGTCGAATGGGAGTTTTGATGCGATCTTTTAGTAAATGAGCTTTATCAATCTTTAGCGCTTTTTTTACGGCAGGAAGAAAACTTTTTAATACTTGTTGGATCATTTTCGTATCATTCCCATATTCCTGTAATGGATCATCAAGAACAAAAACTACTTTTTTTACCCAATCCTTATCCATGTGTATCCAAAGGTGCTCGTTGATATACGATCAAACCGTTTCATATACCTTGGTATCATAAGGAGCGATATCACCTGGTATAAGATTGTGAAGTGATAAGTTGTAGTGGTCTTTATTTTTTATCGTCATGTGAACCATTGAAAAAATAAAACGATTAGATATAATTATTATACACAAAATTTTTTATTTGTCAAAAAAATAGATGAGAAAGTGGAAATATAGGATATTCCGGCTAATAGGCTTGG
>JBBABI010000082.1:0-4795 GCA_041679065.1 Candidatus Absconditabacterales bacterium | reverse complement strand
AGTCCAGTAGTCTCGATATCCACTATAACGTAATGCTTACTGTTCATATTAGCATATGATAATTAAATATGTTTTTTTAAAAAATCAGGACCGGAAGGAATTGAACCCTCGACGCGGAGCTTTGGAGACTCCCGCTCTACCACTGAGCTACGGCCCTAACACGTTTTCAAATTTTTCTTAATTTTTGTCCAAATCGTAAGCCTGATTCTGTTTTGAGATATCATATATCTATATCAGCTTATAGCCGATAAATTGCACTTTCCCCAGACGAATCTAGAGTAAGCTTGCACCGGTTATGGTTTACCACTCGAAAGACAATCTGTCTGACTGAGAAGAAGTAGCCAGCCTAGGGCGGACACCTTCACGTTGCATCTTTTTCCGCCGAGGCGGAGAGTTTACGTTTCTGTGGCACTTTCATTTGTTGTATCCAGCATCCGTTAGATGCTAACCATGGTATGGTGTCAGGACTTTCCTCCCGCCTAGGCGGGCGATATCATATTTGGACAAGCTCTTTATAATCAATCTTCTCAAAAATTCAATATTATCTTCTTGTCCGCATTCTGCGTCTCATTCTCATCCCATCCTTGGATGATGATTGTTCTTCTCTGATGTTGGATCCCGTTAGTTTTAGGAATGCTTCTTCCAAAGAAGTGGTGTCGGTTTGCTGTTTTAAATCTTGACTTGTACCGATGCTGATGATTTTCCCATGATCGATAATCGCTATCCTATTTGCTATCTTATCGGCTTCTTCCATGTAATGGGTGGTGAGGAAGATTGTCATATTTTCTTTCCTATTCAATTCAGTGATATATCATCGCAGAAAATTTCTGGTTTGAGGATCTAATCCAAGCGTTGGTTCGTCTAGAAATAAAATCTTGGGATGATGGATAAGTCCTCTGGCTATCTCTAATCTTCTTTTCATGCCTCCAGAAAAAGTTTTTACGAGATTGTCTTTTCTTTCCCATAATTCCACTAAGTGCAAAAGTTCCTGAATCCTTTTCATCGCTATTCATTTGGGAAGACCATATAAAGCTGCATGGAAGGTCATGTTTTCATATGCCGTCAATTCATCGTCTAGTGATGGATCCTGGAAAACGATCCCTATGGATCTCCTTACATTGTTTTTGTCGGAAAATGGTGAGAATCCATTTATGCTTACTTCTCCTGTATTGGCATGAAGCAGTGTGGTAAGCATTTTTATTGTCGTTGTTTTGCCGGCGCCATTTGGTCCGAGAAACGCTAATATCTCGCCTGTCCCTACGTTGAAAGAAATATCGTCAACAGCAACAAAATCCCCGAATTTTTTGGTCAGATTTTTTACTGTTATAATGTTAGGTTCCATAATTTTTTATAGGTAAATAAATGTTAGATTTCTATCTTGGAGAAGAGATAACTTCAAAGAAGTGTCACTACTATGGTGGTGGTTATCAATAGTATTGAATCCATTCCTAATCCAAAATGACTTGCTCCTATCAGCGATCATCTTATCGCGTCTACTCCATAAGTTAGTGGATTAAAATTAGTGACATAGGTAATTCCCTTTCCTAGACCTTCTAAAGGGAATAATGCTCCAGAAAGGAAAAACACGGGCATGATCACGAAATTCATAATGAGTTGGAATGCTTGCATATCTTCCATCTTCGATGCGATTGCCGTTCCCAATGCTGTGAAGAGTATCGCTATCAAAAACATAAAGATAAAAGCGACAAGAACCATGAGTATACTTGTTGGTCTAAATCCTATCGCCATGGAGATGAGAAAAACGATGATTCCTTGAAATGATGCTACGGTTGCTCCGCCAAGTGTTCTTCCAATCATGATCTTGTATCTAGAAACTGGAGCTACTAACGTTTCTTTAAGAAATCCAAATTGTCTATCCCAGATGACTTCGATACCATTAAACATGGCTGTGAAGAGAATGCTCATAGCTATGATCCCTGGCGCAAGAAATTCTATATAATTTCCTCATCATGCTTTCTGATATACTGGTCAAAACCCATATCCTAAAGCGACTAAAAAAAGAATTGGTTGTCCTAATGATCAGATCATTCTGGATTTAGATCTCCGAAATCTTTTTATCTGTCTCAATCGCATGATATAGATTGGTCACATACGGTTTCTTTTATGAATAAAAAAATCTGCATTTCTTAATAGAAAAATCACTATATCCCTTTCATTTTTGAAATCAAATTGATTTTTCTGTATACAAACCACTTTAATTCTTCAATAAATCTACGCCTTTCTTTCTGGAGAAATTTTTCACTCCTTCAAATCGGAGGACGCTAAATAGTCATCCTGCTATAGCGAGAAGAAAGTATTGGATGCTCATGGAGGTAAAATGAAATATATTTTGTACTACAGGAATATACACCATCATAATCAAAAATACAACTGCTCAAATCACTACAGGAAGTAATGCTGCATTTTTTATTTTCAGTGTGTGGATTATATTATGTGTCCATGAACGGTTGACTAAAATTAGTGCGAGATTTCCTACAATAAGCGTAACAAATGCTGCTGTTTTGGCAACAATTTCTGGCTGTCAGATCCGGATAAAAACTTTGAATATAAAGAGTACCATAAGCAACGCAAACAGTCATTGTAATATGCTAAGAAATAATGTTCTTTTGCCAAAGAGCGGTTCTTTGGGATCACGAGGGAAGCGTGACATGATGTTTGCTTCTTCTTTTTCTCATTCAAAGATTATAGAACATGCTGGATCGATAAGGAGTTCCATGAAGACGATATGGATGGGATAGAGGATGATAGGTCGTCAAAAGAGTATCGGCAAGATAGCCATGCCCGCAATAGGAATGTGAACACTGACGATATAGATCATCGCTTTTTTTAGATTATCAAAAATTTTTCTTCCCATCCTGACGCCATGAACTATGGAGGAAAAATCGTCATCGAGCAGGACGATAGCTGATGCTTCTCTGGCGACATCTGTTCCTCTCTGTCCCATGGCGATCCCTATATGCGCTGACTTGAGTGCTGGTGCATCGTTGACGCCATCACCAGTCATAGCTACGAAGTGACCTTGTTTCTTGAGAAGGTTGATGATGATCAGTTTTTCTTCAGGAGCTACTCTGGCGAGGATATTCGTATTCTCTATTTTTTGAAGCAATTGTTTCTCTGAGAGATGTTCCAGTTCTTCTCAGGTCAAAACATTTTCCGGATGAGCGAGTCAGATCTCTTTAGCGATATGTTGTGCCGTGGTAGGGTAATCTCCTGTTATCATAATTACTCTGATGCCTGCATGATAACATTCTTGGATTGATTGAGGAACGGTTTCTCTGATAGGATCTATCCATCAGATAAGTCCGATAAATTCATAGGTGAGGTGTTTCTGTGATGTCGGTAATTTGTTTCCGGTAAAGCTTGCTTTGGCGACACCAAGGATCCTCAATCCTTCTTGTGCCATCACTTCTATCTGTTCCTGTATTTCTTTTTTCTGTTTGCTGTCCATGCGGCAGAGTTGCAAGATTGCTTCCGGTGCTCATTTACTGGCTATGGTAAGATGACCCGTTTTAGGTTCTTTCCAAACGTGCGATAAAGCAAGCAGATCCTTGGTGATTGGATATTCTTGGATTAAGGTGAAATCGTGAATGTGTTCAGTATCTATATTATGTCATAGTCTTTCTAATGCTTTCTCCATCGGATCAAAGGGATCTTTTTTGCTGGCAAGGAGTCCGTATTCTATGAGAATATGAAATTCTTCCGAGATTTCCTGGTTGTCTACAATATCTAAAAATTTTCCTTGCACATAAAGTTTGCGGACTGTCATCTTGTTCTGCGTGATGGTTCACGTCTTATCGGTACATAGGACAGTCGCTGCGCCTAAGGTTTCTACGGCTGCCATCTTTCTGGTAAGTACATTTTTTTTGGACATCCTCCATGCTCAGATAGCTAGGAATACCGTCAATACAACAGGAAATTCTTCGGGGAGGATTCCCATCGCGAGGGTGAGTCAGGAAAGCAATCCTTGTGTCCAATTGCCATTGATGATGCTATAGGCGAAAAAGACGATGATGCATAATGTTATCGCTATGATAAATGCTGTCGTGACTATTTTTTTCACTTCTTTTTGAAGTAATGTTTTTTCGCTTTTGATTTCTCAGAGTGTCTTACCTATACGGCCTATTTCGGTCGCTATACCTATATTCAATACTTTGGCTACACATTGTCATTGGACGACCATGGTTCCAGAAAATATGAACGGCTGATCATCGCCTCCTGGCCTGCACTTCAAAAAATCTATTTTCTCTGCTGCTGATTTCCTGACAGGAACTGATTCTCCGGTAAGGAGCGATTCATCTATACTGCAATTTCTGCTTCGCAGGACGACACAATCCGCAGGCACCTTATCTCCTTCATGCATGATGACGATATCATCTTTGACGACTTCTCTCCCTGCTATTCTGATCTGTTCTCCATTTCTGATGACCAAAGCTCTGGGACTTGAAAGATCTTTAAGCGCTGCAAGCGCTCTTTCTGTCTTATTTTCTTGATAGATGGCTATGGCTATGATAAATACGATGGATCCAAGCAAGATCAATGCTTCCTGGATGTCTCATAGAAAGAGATATAATGTTCCGCAGGCGATCAAGAGGAGCAGCATCGGCTCCTGGAGTATATCTCGCATGATACCAAAAATATTTCTCTTTTTGGTAGAAGGAAGTTCATTATATCCATCTCTGGCTATCCTTTCCTTCACTTCGTGAGTGGAAAGTCATTGCAATTTTTTCACTTCTTCTTCCGTCATCAGCATGAGATATTTTTGTCGGCAATATAA
>JBBABI010000081.1:0-4979 GCA_041679065.1 Candidatus Absconditabacterales bacterium | reverse complement strand
TCGTTGTGTAGCATCTTTTATTTCTAGCTCCGTAGTTCTAAGTTCTGGTTTGTCCGATCCATAGGAATTCATAGCTTCATCCCGAGTCAACACAGGAAAAGGATCAGCTTTGATGGTTTTATTGAGATATAATGTCTTGGTTATATGAACAAAGTAATCATGGATGATCTGCAAAACATCTTCCTGTTCGATAAACGACATTTCAAAATCCACCTGAGTGAACTCTGGTTGCCTGTCTCCGCGGGGATCTTCATCACGATAGCATCTCGCAAGCTGGAAATATTTATCGAAACCTGCTACCATAAGCATCTGTTTGTGCTGCTGAGGTGATTGGGGAAGTACAAAAAATCTTCCTGGCTCGAACCTCGCAGGCACTACGAATTCTCTGGAACCCTCCGGCGTGTTTTTGATGAACGTCGGCGTCTCTAGATGAAGGAACCCTTGAGCATCGAAAAACTTCATCGTCTCCATATAGAGCTTATGTCTATTGATGATCGTGTTTTTGAGCCCTTGTCTTCTGAGATCCAGATAACGGTATTCTAGCCTGATCTCCTCGCCTACGGGATTCTCATGATCGATAGAGAAAGGAAGTTCCTTGCAGACAGATAAAACTTTTATTTCATTAGGATAAATCTCCATATCTCCGGTAGACATCTCCTTATTGATCATGTTTGCAGGTCTCGCAATAATCTCTCCAGAAATCTGCAGAACATATTCGGATTTAATCTCCGGCAACGTAAGTTTAGATTTAGCTGGATCAAAGGTCACTTGGGTGATCCCATATCTATCCCTCAGATCGATGAAGGTCATCCCTCATAGATTCCTGACTTTATTGACCCGTCAGCAGATCGTCACCTGTTTTCAGGCTTGTTTGGCAGTAAGTTCTCAGCAGGTATGTGTACGATACATGGTATGTTATTTTCAATAATAAAGAAAAAGTGACAAACGAATAATGTTTATATAATTAGTACATTTTATCAAGGAATTATTGATTCGGCAAAGATGACTTCTCTCCTCCCAGCCT
Organism: Candidatus Absconditabacterales bacterium; assembly: GCA_041679065.1. Taxonomy (GTDB): domain Bacteria; phylum Patescibacteriota; class Gracilibacteria; order Absconditabacterales; family Absconditicoccaceae; genus CAJBLF01. Next base: position 3,955 of record JBBABI010000081.1, on the reverse strand, counting down.
CTTGGCATCCAAGGTTTTCTTCCATCTTTGCATAAACACACTAAGAATTTCTTTAATAACTTGATGGTCTATGACAAATGTGCCATAATCTCAGAAGAGATCACGCTGAACATCATCCAAGACAATATCATCTATATGTGCCATGATATGATCGATAGCAAAATCCATCTGTTTCTCGTCACGGAAATCGACGTATCAAAATTTCATAAATAATTCCTGATCCAGGAGTCTTTGCAGTTTACCTCAAGGAACAGCGTTTTCCATAAACCGATATCATAGGACCTGAGTCCATACATCTTTCTTCAACACGGCAATTTTCGTGAAGATCCATTCAAAATATGTCCACCTTTCTTTCGGTAAAATGGCCTGCAGTTTATGGATATCAAAATGCCACAAATGGACAAATACGAAAACCAGCTCTCTGGGATATTCTTCCTCATAGGAAGCGATTTGCTGGTCAGATTCCTCTCTATTAAGAAATGGTAACGAATAGTCACCTCCACGGGAATCGACGCCGTTTTTTTGGAGAAAAAACTTGATATAAAAATGTATCGGAGAAAATAAGGCAATAATTTTATGATACATAGCGATAAGCTTTTCCTTCTTCTGCTGCCCTTTCTGAAGTTTTTTTTCAACATCCGTAAAAGCTTTCGCCGCAGCGTCTTCCATCATCTTCTGCAGATAGACCAGATAATTAGCATCGATCTGCTTTCTGGGCAACTTGACCTGAACGGGATCTCATTTATATTTCTTATGCCGATACAGCAATGGATCTATCAGATAATACGCTTTTGCATCAAATGTTTCCTGATGCAATACTTTCTGTTTGATATCAGACAGAGTGTTGTTCATCACCTCCAAGATGAGCGACCTACGGAATTCCTTCCTCTCCTTATCGTCCGGAATCATTCTCTTCATAAGCAGAAAATATCATTTTTTGAAAAGGATCTCCTTATTGATGATATTGATGAATTGAAATTTCGAGATAAGACCCTTATAGCTGTATAAGGGACCGAATCAGCTCTTCTCCATCTTCTTATTGCAGCAATGTATGAGCTCTTGCTTGGTATTTCTGACAATCATCTCTCTGACCTTGTCGTGCTGACTGATATCCAGCTGTTCCAGATTAAGAAGATCATCTATCTTTTTATGCGAAATTTGCTGCCTGTAATAATCCTTATATTCCTTTTCATGGAGTTCTTTATTCGTCTCCCAGTCTTGTATCTGAGGAGAATCAGGATCCAGTTGAGATAAGGTCTTACAAAGCATGGAGATCTGCCTGTCGAATGATTGGAAATGAAGTTTATAACTCATCGATTTTCTGGATTCAAAAGGAGCGGTGAGAGGCTTATCTTTATCTTTGACCTTCTGGATATATGTTTCGATAATAAGTTGCAACTTTTGGATAATCGCAGTTTTAAGTGAAGAAATATCCAATGTGATATCGGGATACGATAGCAACGCCGCTTCGATGAGTCAGAGAATGCAAGGGATCCTTCCCACCATTACTGCAAACGGATATGCATTAGGGTTATTTCACAGATATTCCTCTGAGTGAAGGAAATCAAACGAGAGATCATCCACGAATTTAGGGAATTCCAGAATGAATTCCTTTTTGGCTTCTGCAACTCGGGCATTGAGATCATCTCTGGAAACTCACAAGACCGTCTGCATCTTATGGGAATGAAAACCGTCCAGATGCCTCGATTTATATTTCTCTCTCTGATTACACGCATCCAATCACTCCTCACCATCGCTCTGGACAGCAGTGACCACAGGATTTCTCTCAAAGTCAAGCATCGTATCCCGACGTCCATCAGCATTCAGATAAGGATATTTCTTTATGTTCTCTAGCAAACGCTTTTGTTCATCAGGAGCCAATCAAGAAAAATTGTCTGTATCAGGAGACAAAGAATCTACCCCATACGAAAAATAGTCATCATAAGGCACTCCTCAGATCTGTTTTTTTATCTCCTGTTTATAGGACAATTTGATTTTAGATCGGAATTTTTCCGTATCGGGACAGATATCCTCGATGGTAAGAATATGTTTTTGTCTCAAATACACATACAAAAATCGCATATCCCTATCATCTAAGACAATCCTTTCTACAAGATGTTTTTCAGTGGTGCTATCTTCTCCCAGATCCCTTCCATAGAGGAATATCCTCCTGATCCGCATCTGATGATCAAGCTTCTTAAGCTGCTCAAACCTATAGAATAATTTAGGATCATCTATATATCACAGAACAAAACATCTCATGATTTTATCATATTCCAGGGTATCGAGATATTTTACCAGAGCGACTTGTTCGTATTTCTCCAGTAATGCGTTGAGTTCTGTAGTATAACGTTCCGGCTGAGGCAATACCATCACTCCCGAAAAAGAGGAAAACAATTGCACCGCAGTCGAATCCTTCTGTCCTTCAGTATGTTGAGGGATGGCAGAGACATGAGGGATATCCTTCCTTCACATTACTTGCTTGAATCTCTCCTCATAGTCGATACGCAACAGGAAACAATCCCTATTGTAGAGAGGGAAATATCAGAGATCCTCAAGATCCTGATAATGTTTTTCCCGTTTTTCACGTTCTATCCTATCACGTTCCTTTTTTTCTTCATGTTCTTTTTTTCTCTTCTCCCGCTCTTCCTCAGATAAATTCAAAGGAATTCGTTTCTTGCCAGAAGACTCATCGACGAAAATATCCTCCGGCACTTCTTGCTTATATTTCTCATCAGCGAAAAATGCCTCATCAGAAATATGATCATTCGACATTTCATTTGAAAGAGATGTTTTTTTCTTCATGCATACCGTAGAGATAAAAGAAACTCCAACATTGTTCATTGTTAATTATTCATTCCCTTTATAATATTTCCTACTCACTAAATTCATCAACGATGGGATATATAATAAGGTAATAAAGAACGATACAATCAATCCGCCGATAAATCCTATCGCCATAGATCAGAATAATTCGTCTTTCATAGCAAGGATAAACAGTCAGATAATTGTGGTAAGCTTCGTGAGAAAAATTGGGATAAACCTCTCCGCAATACTCTGCTGGAAACTATCCACCACTGACAATCATCTTTCCTCATAGTAATATTTGAAATCTTCCAGATGGATCAATGCTTGATTCACTCAGACGCCCATCACTCAGAAGATCCCTATCATCGCAGGGAAGGTCAGATCGTATCAGGTCAATGCAAGGATGATGATCGTTCATCAGATGGAAAGAAAGACACTGGACACGATGACGATGGCATATTTGATATTATTGAACTGCAGGATCAGCACGAGGATCATCAAGACAAGTCAGATGAGCATAGCCTTAGCGAGATCTTGCGAACTCTGTGTCTGAGAAGCGATATCTCATCAGCTCGTTTTCTGGAGTCCAGTAGGAAGCGGATGATTTTTGATGACTTGATCTATCGCCAACGTGATATCACTCAGAGCGGAACTATTTTCCTTATCTGCCTGGATAGAGATATTCCTTTTACCGTCTTCTCTCGTGATAGCATTGATCTCAGGTTGCAATTGCTTTTTGCTGATGATTTGATCCAACGTGACCTTCCCTATTTTCGTCTGTTCTACCGACATATCAGTCGAGAGGAATGCATTCAATGACAACTCATCGCTGCCGAAATCAGAGAAATCTTTTATCTTCACTCCATTGGATTCATATCAGTCATTCTTCAAAGCGACCAATGACGTGACCGTAGACAGACTGGTGATACCGAGTGATTTCGCTTTGTTCTCATCCAGGACGTAGACGATCTTTCCGTTGGTATATTCTATAGAGATGCCGACATTGAAGACGCCAGGGATAGCTTTGATATCAGGCAATATCTCTTGTACATAGTCATTGATTTTCTGATAGTCATCGCCGACGATACTGAAGCTGATCGGTTTGCCAGCTCATCCTCACGCCTGTAGGGTAAAGATGGAAGCATCT
>JBBABI010000080.1:0-5008 GCA_041679065.1 Candidatus Absconditabacterales bacterium | reverse complement strand
TGGGATTCGTTTCATCATCATCGGTTGGACCGGTGCAGCTCTTGTCTGCAGGCCAGTCCGTTGCACCATCACCGTCATTATCGATGCCATCGGAACACTGATATTGAGCCGTGCCGGTGGCATTCCAGGTCAGAATAAAGTCGTTTAAGTCGCAGTCTGTCCCTGTGTCGAGTATGTAGGCCTCTTCCCATGTGTAGGATTTGATCGTGTTCCAGAATGGTATGTTGCGTGCGAACCAGCTGTCGTATATGCCTAAGTTACTCTGGTTTCCTGAATGCTGTATTCCCTTCCCCCCGCACATCGATCCATCCTCGTATATGCGTGGACCATGCCAGGTGTTACTGTAAAAGATACCCATGTTTTGCCCTGCAGGATCAATCTGTACCTGCCCGGTTTGCTTTGCGAGGTTCTGGGTTTGGCCCGTCCATAGTACGTGCGTCTTCCGTGTTCCATTTGTGTAGTAGTAGATTCCTACTTCGGTAATCTCCGCTTTTGTAGAATCACTCAGAGGCGAGTCTTTTCTGATGAAAGCAAAAGAATAATCAAATGCTGCTGTAGTTGAGTTGTACTCGTCATCATCCTGCTTGCTTGAACATCCAGGATCAGCAGGATAGTCAATCAAGCCATCACCGTCATTATCCTGCCCATCCTGACAGGCCATCTTGGGATTCGTTTCATCATCATCGGTTGGACTGGTGCAGCTCTTGTCTGCAGGCCAGTCCGTTGCACCATCACCGTCATTATCGATGCCATCGGAACACTCGTATTGCACACAGCTCACAGTGCTGATCAGCTGTGTTCTTGCAATATCCGCACCGTCTGCCCACGTGCGTCCGTCATTTCTGATGCTTGCGTTGCAGTTTTGATTTGCAGGTGCCTGGAAAGCAACGGTAAATGTTTTCTCCTGGTTAGGTGCCAAGGATGAAATTGTTCCACATCGGACACGCTGCGGATCATTGGCAAGCGGATCCAATGCGCACTGAGAAGAACTCTGAGAAGGGAGGAACGTGAATCCGTAGTCCGTATCCGAAGCCGGCATGACATCCACTGTTTTTACCTTCTTCAGTGTATTCGGAGAGATATTGCGAACAGTGATGGTATAGATCGCTACATCTCCAGCTGTAATCTGCGTTGGCCCCGTCTTTTCTATACTGAGGTATGCGGCGGTTTCTTCATTGTCTTGCGGACTCTCGCATCCGCGATCGTCCGGATAATCCACATCACCATCACCATCATTATCCACTCCGTCCTGACACTGCGCTTTGGGATTTTCCTCGTCATCATCATCTGCACTTGTGCAGCTGAAGTCATCCGGGAAATCTGTTTCACCATCACCATCATTATCAATGCCATCGGAGCATTGCGCATTTTGTTCTGAATCATCCGTTGGTCCTGTACATCCCGGATCACGTGGGTAGTCCGTTTTCCCATCGCTGTCATCATCCAGTCCGTTATCACACTCGGGGCCATTGGGATCGCGCTCACTATCGTCCTGTTCTGAGGAACATCCAGGATCGTCCGGATAGTCGGTCAAACCATCACCATCATTATCCTTTCCATCCTGGCAATCTGCCTTGGGATTTTCTTCATCGTTATCGGTTGCACTCGAGCAGCTGAAGTCATCTGGCCAGTCGATTGCACCGTCACCGTCATTATCGATGCCATCGGAACACTCATAATCATGTTCGTCGTCATCGTAGGCATCAGCACATCCTGGATCATTTGGATAATCTTTCAGACCGTCACTATCGTTGTCACGGCCGTCATCACAATCCGGACCATTAGGATCGCGCTCGCTGTCATCCTGTTTTGAGGAACATCCAGGATCGTCCGGATAGTCGATCAAACCGTCTCCATCATTATCCAATCCATCCTGACAGGCCATCTTGGGATTTGTTTCATCGTCATCATTTTTGCTGCTGCAGCTCTTGTCATCGGGATAGTCTGTTGCGCCATCGCCGTCATTGTCGATGCCATCATCGCATTCCGGGTCACTTTCTGTTGGGTCACTTGGATTGTCACATTCTGGATCATGCGGCACTTCGCTGGTGTCAGTCTTGCTCGCACATCCGGTATCTGCCGGATAATCTGTTTTTCCATCACCGTCGTTATCCTTGCCATCTTGGCAGGCAGGGAGCGAAACAGTGCCACTGAAACGGTAGTGTTGGTTGTCACCTGGTGTGTGAAAATTACACTTTCCGTTTGGATAGAGGCCACTTCGCTCGTTGTCGCGGCATGTAGAAGAGACGTAGCTGTCATAACCGAGAATGCTACATACCGCATTGAGAGTTGGCGTATGAGGTGTCCCGTCATTCCATACGTTTCCGTAGCCTGAACCATTATCAGTGCGCACAAGGGGAGTAGTTGGCTTTTTGAACGGTAAACCTTTTTGTTGAATTGCTTCTGCAACTTTTGTTGCCACAAGGCCGGGATCGCCGCTGCCTCCGATTGTTGCAGTACTGCCATTACTTGCACGGCAGGTAATTGATGCAATCCATGTCTTACCATATTTTGGATTTCCATTTTCAATAGCAAAATTACCACCACCTGCTGTTCCTGTCGTCAATGCATCGATTTTTCCGTCACCATCGTTATCTATTTCGTCGTTGCATTCTCCAGTAGCAGGAGCGTTGTATTCATCGTTATCCTGTGCAGAGGAGCATCCGGGATCACTTGGATAGTCAGTTTTTCCGTCACCATCGTTATCGATTCCATCATTGCATTGATATATCGGATCGCCTTGGCACGTAACAGTATCAAGATATGTGCCTGCACTACAGCCACCATATGTCCCCCAGCTACTCCCTAACCATTTGTAATTATAATCATTCCAACAACTCGCATATCCTTTGGATTTATAAGAAACATAATCAGTGTATGGCCTGCTTAATCCTAAATCTGCATAATACGTGGATGTTAATTCACACAGCTTGCTTGCTGTTGGAACATCAACCCAGAAGTGTTGGTACTTATCGCAGGAAAGGCCGATCTTTCTCATGAGTGTACAAAAGGCATCTCCATTGAGCACTGTGCTTACTTGGCCAGATGCTTCTACCTCTTCAATGTTTGGGGAGAAACTCTGTACAATTTCAAAAAGACCGCCCGCATATGATTGCGATGCGAGCATGGCGGTGAGAGTGATAGCACTCCAGAGACGTCTCTGTGACATAGCACGAGGTGGTATAATTGCTAAAAAGGCAAGAAGCTTATCTTTTCACCTTATAATGTCAAGGATTTTTGTCGCTGTATTGAAGTGATAAATGATTTCTAGTTTGTCAATTTATGTCATAATATTAAAAATAAGAATATTGTTCTTCGTATGCCATTTTCTGCTAAGCTGAAGCCGTTTTTACAAGGTGTTGTTCCACGAGGGGGGTCGCCCCGCCCGTACCGAACGTCGGTACGTTCGGGCGGGCAAGTGGTAAGGCACTGTACTATTCACATCATTGGGGAGTCGCCAAGTGGCCCCACTTCGCCCCTTCGGGGCTACGAGAGGGCCATCGCAGATATTCCTTCACAACATTGCATAGTCCACAATGGGGAGTCGCCAAGTGGTAAGGCACCAGGTTTTGGTCCTGGCATTCGGGGGTTCGAATCCCTCCTCCCCAACCAACCTGCGCAGCAGGTTGTCCGCCGAAGCCTTGGCGTAGGCGGGCTTCTGTCAAATATTCTCTTTCGTCCTGCTGACTTCGGTTGGCAGGCCAACCAAATCGACATACGATGTTCTGCTTATGTGGTGCGTTTATGTTCTTCGCGGTGACAAAGACGGGAACCTATACATCGGTTCTACAAATAATCTTGAGAGAAGAATGCATGAACATAAAAATGGAGAGTGCATTTCCACGGCAAAGAGGCGCCCGTTGACGCTTGAAACATATATTGTGGTAAAAACGGAGAAGCAAGCGCGAGCATTGGAGCGATACCTCAAAACGGGGTCTGGTACTGCTATTCTTAAAAAGCGAGTGCTACAATCGATGTAGCTGTGCGTCTAAATAAACCAACCTACATTCGCGTGGGAGCGCAGCAGTTGCACCAAAGCGAGGAATTCTTCATGGTCTTGCCTCTCCGATTCTTCGTAACTTCGTTTCAAGGGCGGTGACTTTTGTCTGCAATTTCTCCTTTGCCATTTCCCGATGGCGAACCTCTGCGGTGTAATCGTCGCGGATTTCTTTCGAGAAATTGACCAGCTCTTCGCCTTCCCGCTTCATTTCTTCCTGAAACTTTCGTTCCTTGTCCGCATTGGTTCTCACCTGATGTTGCTTCTCCTTTTCCGTGGTTGAGAGATTTGCAGCTTCAGAACGCTTTTCAACGTCCCTGCGCGCCTGCCGTACTCCCCGCGCACCCTTTCGTTCACGATTGAGCCGGTCCTCATTGGAAACAATGGCGGTAATTCGCGACTGCAGTGCCGTAATGTCATCTGTCATAGTGAGGGAAGGAAAAGTTTGTCGGATGTAGAGAGGCGCATGATTTACCGCACAGGAACGGGTACTTTCATCATTGGCGGATACAGATCCGGATCGATCGTGCGGTCGAAGCAGGCATGACCTATGTCGTGTGACCAGACATCGTTTTTTGCTCCGTACGGATCGACAGGTCGCGTAGGCTGTGCACCGGCCTCGCTCTGCGTCAGGAACGTAGCACACAGTTGGAACGAAAGATTTCCCGTGGTGCTGTATTCGTATGCCACGCCCGATTCAGGATCCACAGGTGGAATGTAACCGCTGATTTCGTCACGCAATGCTGCAAGGTTTGGAGGCAGTTGCTCCTTGCTCTGCCAGTAATTGATGATCTGCCATTGTACCGAGGAGAGATCATCCACTCGCCGCTGATCAAACTGTCGCTGACGTTCGGCGAATGGTGAACCGACGAAGAAGAATCCGGCGACGATGGAAACGCTCGTCAGGGCAATGGATGTCCAGACAAAGAGGCGCATGAACGAATTCTGTGTTGCAAGTTGCGTCTGACGAAGGTTCCATCCGTAATAGAGGTATACCGAACCCGCGATCAT
>JBBABI010000079.1:0-5114 GCA_041679065.1 Candidatus Absconditabacterales bacterium | reverse complement strand
GACCAGTAGTTGGTTGTTGTTGATCAGCAGTTGGTTGTTGTTGAACAGCACCACCGTTCATTTGATCCAAAACCTGTTGGATAGCAGCTGTTTGTTGTTGTTTGTAACTATCGGATTGATAAAGTTGCTGAACCAATGTCATATTTTCTGGTCCACCCACTTTCAAACTTTCTAATCGAAGAGAATCTCTTTTGAAGAAAGCGATATACACAAGTAAAAGGAGATTGAGCACTAACAAAAGGACAACTAGATATGACTTCCATTTGTAGCACTTTGGTTGTTCATGTTCCATGAGAGATAATTAAAAATTAAAAGGATATGATAAATAATTTTGCGTGCTGCATAAAACAGTATATTATCTATTTTGCAACAGTAGTTGGTGATTGTGCTTGCTGTAAGCTTTGATTGATTTGTTGAGTGACCTGATCTTTATACATCTGTGAATTGTAGAGCTTTTTTGCTAGGTTATAGTTTTGTCTACCTCCAACTTTCATGGTCTCCATATGAGTATATTGGCAGTAAAACACAACAAGAAGAACAAAATTAGCTAACAAAAGAAGGGCGCCGATAAAGTGAATCACGCTCATTCCACATGTACATGCAGAACCACATGAACCAGAGATTTTTTTTGTTTCTACAACCACTGAAGGTTTTTTTGCAATTTTTTTAACTGGCATTTTTCAAAATATTAAAAAATATAAAAGTTATAAGTTTACGCTAAGATACCTATTTAAATGGAGAAAACAAGGATTCATAGGAAACAAATGATATTTCAAATTGACAAAAATAACAAAAATGACGACAAGCGTCATTCCGGCGTTTCTATCCAGCACCAAGCTGGACTCCAGTTTGCAGCTTGCCTACAGGCAGGTTTAGATACCGAAGGCATGCAGGCCGGAATCTATGGCTTTGGATTCCCGCCTTCGCGGGAATGACGATAAAAGAAATTATACATATTTTCTTCCTTTCAATTCCTTAGGGAAATGCTCTTGATCCTTGGCGGAGGAATCATTATGGACATATTTATACTCTTTTCCATATCAGATGTCTTTCATAAGTTTAGTCGAAGCATTGCGCAGATGCATCGGTACCGGCAGATTACCATATTTCTCTACATCAGCTCTCGTCTCCAATGCTGTGCGATACGCGACATTATTCTTTTTCGCCTTAGCCAGATACATCGCAAGCTGGAAGATCATGACATCGCACTCAGGCATTCCTATTTTGGCGATAGCATCATACGTGACATTGGCAAGCAGTAACGCATTATTATCTGCAGGTCAGATATCTTCGGATGCGAAACGGATGAGCCTTCTAGCGATATAGAGCGGATCCTCGCCTCCCATCAGCATCCTCTGGATCCGATAACAGGCCGCATCGGCATCAGAATCACGAAGTGATTTATGTAATGCAGAAATAATATTGTAATGTTCTTCGCCGTCCCTGTCATAATACACCTGCTTCTGTCAGGCAGCTAAGATATCCTGATCACTGATCTCACCTTTTTCTTTGAGAAGTATTACAGACTCCAAAAGATTCAGTGCATTGCGGAGATCTCAGTTGCCGAGCTTCGCTATAAGAAGGGTGTTTTCGTCGCTGATAATGATGCCAGGACAACGATCCAGTATCTTAGGCAGATTTGTTTTGATAAAATCAAAGATCTCCTGATCGCTCAGTTTTTCAAAGACAAATACCCTGCATCTAGAAAGCAACGCATTATTGATGGTGAAACTTGGGTTTTCTGTCGTCGCTCCGATCAGGATAATGGTTCATTTCTCTACGAAAGGCAGAAGCGTATCCTGCTGGGCCTTGTTCCGACGATGGATTTCATCCAGAAAGATGATAGTCTGTTTGCCATATTGATGATTGAGTTTCGCTTGTTCTATGAGTTTCTTGAGATCCTCTTTTTTGCTCGTAACCCCGGACAGACGGAAAAATTCTGCATTGAGCGTTTTGGAAATGATGTGAGCTATCGTCGTTTTGCCGCATCCCGGAGGTCATCGGAAAATCATAGAGGGCACTTTCCCGCTCTGCAGAAACACACGAAGCGGTTTACTCTCTCACACCAGATGCACCTGTCCGACGAATTCGTCCAAAGTTTCAGGTCTCAGAAATGAAGCAATAGGTTCTATCATGGATCTGTATGAACATAAATAATTTACAAATATTCGAATTCCCGAATTTACCAAACAATTCTAAAATTTTTAAATTTTAAAATTCTAAAATTGTTTTGGATATTTGAACATGTGAATATTCGTAAATTCCATTCTCCTATCTTTTTATATGTGGTTTTTGTTGATCAGAAATTCGGAAAACAATAGTAACGACAAACCGGACCAGCATAAGGAGATACTGTCCATTGAAAAGACTTATCAATCCAACAATCAAGAAACAGATCGCAAGGATCTGATTGGTAGACAATTTTTTCATCGCCGCCATAGGAAATTATTTAGAAAGTAAATAATTGCATATTGTCTGTCATTCTGAGTGAAACGAAGAATATAAGTTGCTGCTTATACCCCTGCCTACCGGCAGGCAGGCTTCAGTTCCTTCAGGGTGACAGCCATTTCTCAATCCTCAACTTTTATTCATTCGCTTCCAATTTCTGCCTATCACCTTCCAATTCCATCTGATCGATCTTACTGAGGATCCTATCATCAGTATACAATCGGAACGTCACACCAGCCATTTCCTCTAAGTCCAAAACATCCACAGACTGGATGATTCAGATTTTCTTATTATGGATATCTATCACATAATTCAATTTCTTATCAGCTCCGAGAAAGCATTGGATGCTGATGCCCTGGATATCATATTCACCAGGATAATCTATTAATTGATACGGCACCTTTTCGTAACGCATATCCTCACCCATAACCTGAGCAAGATTGATATACTTTGGATTAGGTTCCTGATACCCATAATAGAGTTTCTTTTCGATAATGAATCAGTTTTGATTAACCACATTTATCATAATTACATAAGTAAGAGAATAAAAGGCACATGGATTCAAGATTCATGATGCAAGATACAAGATTTTTATATTATTTTTTCTTAAACATTCTTAACAACCTTCTGAATCATCCCATTGATCATCTTATGGAGAATTATAATTTTTTCATGCAAAGAATCAAATTCTTGATCAGAGAGATAATCAAGCCTCTTAATAATCACTAATTGAGTTTTGAGTTCGCTACAACTTCCCCTGGCAATAAACAAGAATCTAGCAAATTCTTTTTGAGAACTTCTATCGCCTCATTCAGCAATATTGCTTGCTATACTCACAGAAGATCTTTGTAATTGATCTTTTAATCAATAATCATTTTTTATATTAGTATTTTTCGTTGTTAATCTATAGATATCAGTGGAAAGATCTATAGCTTTCTGCCAAATAGTTAACTTTTCTATATTTGCCATATCACAATCGTAATTTTCTTAAAAAGATATTATATATTCTGTCATGCGTCATGTATCATGCGTCATGCATCATTCTTCGTCTATCAGAAGAAATTCGGATTAATCAAACGTAATATCACTCCGATCGCACCAAGAATAGCTAATCCGATGATAACATTTTTGATCATCTTTTTTCCTGTGGTCACATTTTCAGGAGAAGCTCATCAGGTAGCGATCATGACACCTCATATTATGATCAAGATAAATGAAACAATCAAAATCGCAGTAATCAATATCTTCATCAGAGCAGTTATCAGGATAGGGAAAGCACTTCATTCATCCATAGTTCCACCTTGTGTAGTATTTTCTATACAATTACCGATAAAAGGAATTTTAGTATTGAGCTTAATGCCACAACAGACATCATCATCAGTGCAAGGTTTGCATACACGATCAGCATTTTCTCACTGCCCATCAGGACAACTACAAGAAAAAGGATTAATGGTTCCCTTTACTCATCATGTAGGTGGCGAACAAGGAGTTCAGGCAGCTTTTGGACAACAATATAATCAATCGCCACATATTTTTTGATCTTTTGTTGAATCACATCCCTTAGCAAGATCATCAGAAGTACTTAACTTAGTACAATTACTACAATCATTTGTTGCTATTGAAGGATCAGTCATACATTTATTATTAAAACAGATTAATCATGATTTACAATTTAAAGTTTCTGTACAAAAACCTCCAGATGGAACAGTTCATAGAGACGGAGTGTTATTTGATGAGTTAGGATTATTTATACATTGACCATTATTTGTATTGCAGATACCCCCTATACAATCTGCATCTGTAAAACACGTTGTAGGGGTATTGCTGGTTCATGGATTAGGATTGTTTATGCATTGACCATTCGTTGTATTACAAATTCCTCCCACGCAATCTGCATCTGTAAAACACAATGCCGAAGAGTAATTTCCTAATCACAAAAACATAAACGCAAATAAGATGATGAGAAGGAAATATTTTTTCATGAAGAAACAAAGAAGGTATAAAACTATGCAATCATTTCGTTAATTACTTCATTCACCAAACTTCCATCAATCTCACTCTTATGGTTCACCATCAATTCTTTCATCAGCAAACCTCTCTGCGTTTTGAGATCAGTGATATTCAATTCTTTCATCAGTTTTTCTATCAGCTCCCTAGTCTTTTCTTTGGTCAATGTCGCTGGTAAGTAAAATTCCAGAAGCGCTTTTTTCTGCAGTTCAATAAGTATCTCTCACTCCTTATCAGCTTTATCGGATTTTTCTAGAAATCATATCGTCTCCAGGATCATTTTGATTTCCTTTTTGATCAAACCGATGATATCGATATCTTCCAATTCTTTCTGGATTTCTATTTTCTTGTTTTTAGCTTGGGCAAGCACAAAATTCAAGACTGACTTTTTCACAGTATCTCTCGCCTTCATGGCCTCCTTGTAATCATTGGTTATACGTTCTAATAATGTCATTATAGTAAAATCAAAGATAAAAAAGACACCGAAATTATTCATTATTAATTATTCATTCTTCATTTTTTTGCTCAAGAGGGGACTCGAACCCCCAAGTCCGCCTAGGCGGACATACGAACCTCAATTCCGCCGTGGCGGATGTATACCAAATTCCACCACATAGATATAATTAGCTTATGATTTTTTTTAATTCTTCCCTTCACTT
>JBBABI010000078.1:0-5255 GCA_041679065.1 Candidatus Absconditabacterales bacterium | reverse complement strand
AAAATTTGTAACACATCTTACATTATACATACCATCCAAAACAAGCTTTGGAACAATATATATCAAAAATGCCCGAGGAAAAGAAATCATCTCCACTCAAGATCTTCATCGAAAAAAACTGACTCTGCATGGAGGGATCAATACCATCAACCTTGCTATCGCAAATATAGATTCAGATGCTGAGATAGAAATCCAGTGAGCTATCCAAAACATCACGCTTACTATTCCCAAAGATGTTGGCGTTAACATGAAATATAAAAAGATAACAGGGCTCAAGAGCATCACTGGTATGCAATACCAAAGCGGATATCTCTACACATCCACCAACATCAACCAGGCAAAAAAAATACTCACTCTCAACATCAACATCGGCATCGGTAAACTTAAAATCAATCGAGAGTAAATACAACACATCCTTCTGTCCTCCTTTGCAAAGGAGGGGGACCACGAAGTGGTGGAGGATTTAAAACAAAGCTGTTTTTCACATGAAATCAATAACCAAAAATAGACACGCTTATCATGATTATGCTATCGACAAAGAATACGATGTCGGTATCATTTTGAAGTGACATGAAGTCAAATCCATCAAAGCAAGTCATGTAAATATCAAAGATTCCATCATCAGAATCGACAATAGAGAACTCCGGATCATTGGTATGGATATCCCGCTGTATGAAAAAACCTCACATGTATTAGTCCCCTGATACCAACCCAAAGGCAAGAGAAAATTACTGATTACAAAAAAAGAGCTTACCAAAATCAGCGCCCAGCTGGACAAATCAGGAACGATTGCTATTCCGCTTGAAGTGTTCGTTACAAAAACCGGCTTCATCAAACTCAAGATCGGTATCGGTAAACTGATGAGAAAGGTAGATAAGAAACAGGTATTGAAAGAAAGAGATATCAAAAAACAAATGGATAGAGAGATGAAGCATTTATAAGAGTATTGTCATTGCGAGCGAAGAGAAGCAATCCAGGAATCCAACAAAGAAAAACAATTAACCCACAAAAAAAGCTCCTGTTAGGGAGTTTCTTTTGATGACGGAACTTGAATTTATCGCTTGGTCTTTTAGCTAGAGATATTAGGCACCTGCGAGATTCGAACTCGCGAACCAAGGTTTTGCAGACCCGCCTATTAGACCACTCTAGCAAGGTGCCATAGCTTAATTATATCTTTTTTATATGCATTTACCAGCATCTGTCGGATTCGCCCCGGAGTACTCCGGGGTTGCAGACCCGTCTATTAGACCACTCTAGCAAGGTGCCAGATGACGCAAGTCAATATACAAATTTCCTCGAGAAATGCAAAACAAAAAAATCAGGCTTGACTTCGTAGAACAAAATCATATCTTCTCATCAGAAAAAAACCGAAACAAAAGAGACGACATTTATCTCTTTTTTATTTTCATGGAAAACAGCAGAGAAAAATTCAAGCAAGTGTTCCCAGACGAGCATAGCCTCATCGTAGCATTGCATTCACAGAATTTGGAACATGCACTAGAAGGAGCCAAGATTGCCATCAATAATGGTGCTCATGGGGTAGCCTTAGTTACGCATGTACTCTCACCAGAATCAGGAATAGCGTTCAGTATGCGTATAAAAGAAAAAATCCCTTATCATAAAGTTTTATTGAATATTTTACAACGAGATCCATATGCTTTTCGGAATAAAAACATGCAGCGAGATCCTAAACGCATCATGAAATCGATCAATTGTACAGATATTGATGGGATATGGACAGACAAATCGATGATTAAAGGGATAGACAATATAAGAGACGAAGAGAAATACGGAGATTATGCTGATAAGACATTACAATGGCAGCAAGAAAATTGACGAAATAAACTTTACTTTGGAGGACTAGATTTCAAGCATCAAAAACATCTATCTCCGGAAGAATATCCATTCGCGGTTGAGCAAGCAAAAAAATATCTTGATGTGATTACTACCAGTGGACCATCTACAGGAATAAGCGCTGATGTAGAAAAAGTCAGAAAAATAAAATCTCTGGCTGGACAACACGCAGTTGGACTAGCTAGCGGAGTTACTTCGGAAAATATCCACGAATATATCGAGAATACTGATATATCTATAGTGGCTACATGAATCAGTAAGGACTATCGAAATTTGGATCCAAAAAAAGTTGCAGAATTGGCAAAAATCATAGAACAATACAATAGGAAAATGGACAGAAAACATTTTGAAACCGAGACACTACAAAAATACAAGATGACATCAGTTACTGAACTCTACAAGTACCTCAGCAAAGGAGAAATAATAAACATAGGCATGCACCCAGAGCATAACGAAGCTCAAAAAAAATTAAGTAATCTTTACCCTAGTACGTTTATCTTAGATGGGATAGAATACGCTTCCGTAGAAGCATTTTGGATGTCTATTAAATATTCTGAAAACGATTCTCGTCGCAGAGAGATAAGAGAGCTCTCCGGTATCAAAGCGAAATCAGCAGGAAGAGATGCAAAACCAAACAAAACATTACAATATCAAGGAAAAGAGATTATCATATGATCATCAGAACATCATGCACTCATGAAAAGAGCTATCAAAGCAAAATTGGAACAGAATCCAGACATTTTACAAACACTATTGGATACAGGAGACAAAAAACTGACCCATATCGTGTTTACTAGACATGAAAATGAAAAATTCATCCTTCACGATAGTAAGACGATACCATGAGAAATATTCGCTCAGTTGTATACAGAGTTGAGGGATGAATTGAGAAGCAGATAATTCTCACAACATAAGTTTTTGTTGTATCATACGATTAAATACATATATATATGATACTAATCTCTTTTATATTTTTCTTATTTTCACATGAAAAAATTATCTATTGGTGCAATTAGCTTGTGAATAAGTGTCCTCCTATTAGCAGGATGTGGAGTACTTACTTCCTCTTGAATGAAATGCAAATACACAGATGAAGATGGGAAGCAGAGCGTTATGTATATAAAAGACAACATGCTTTATAGTGAAGCAGCGCAAAGTTGAATGAACATCAAATGACTCAGTAGAGACAACAAATTTTATATCTGGAGCGATACAGAAGCTCAAGGGATGATGGTAGATCTGACCACTAACCAAGATATCAAAATCAACGAAACTCCTATAACAAGCACCAAGGATATGATAACTGAAATCCAGAAACACAGCACCTGTACAGCAGAAAATGTAGCGGATACGCTATTCCAGGTACCTACAGACAAAACATTTTAGTAATCTGTATCAATAACCGACAATAAAGAAAAATCGGTCCAATCAGCCGATTTTTTTATAAAAAGTTCCATCACTCTCAACTGTTCCGACGCACCAGTACCTCAACTCCCTAGTTTGCGGGGGCTCAACATTTTAACCTATTTTCTTCTTCCCCATATATGGCACCAATACCTCCGGAATCTTGATCGTTCCATCTTTTTGTTGATTGTTTTCGATGATGGCAATAAGGATTCTTGGAGTTGCGATAGCAGTATTATTCATCGTATAACAATACTTTATCTTTCCTTCAGCATCACGATAACGCAGATTGAGTCTACGTGCCTGGAAGTCCAAAAATGATGTCACAGAATGCGTCTCTCCGTAACTAGTACGTGACGGCATCCAGCATTCCAGATCATGAGAGTTATATTTTCCTATCGCCATATCACCAGTACAAAGCTGTAATATACGATAAGGGATATCAAGATCATCAAGAACTTCCATTGCATTATGCAAAATTTGCTGATGAAATTCATTAGACATTTTTTCATTTTCAGGAAGGATGACTACCTGTTCGACTTTCATAAATTGATGAACTCTATACAGTCCTGCAGTATCCTTTCCATAACTCCCCGCTTCGCGGCGATAACATGCAGAATAACCACAATATTTCTTGGGTAGTTCCTTTTCATCTAGAATTTCATCCATGTGATACGCAGTGACAGGAATTTCAGATGTTCAAATAAGCCATTGGTCATCTCTTTCCATCCGATACGCGTCCTCCTCTCCCCCAGGGAAATATCAGGTTCCCACTAAACATTCAGGATTTACGATATTGGGTACATTCATAGGAGTGAATCACTTTTCTACAAGTTTTTTCAAGGTATATTGCAGTACTGCTTGTTCTAGCAACATGCCATCGCCTTTGAGGAAATAACTGCGCGCTCATGCAAGTTTTACTCCTCTTTCTATATCTACCATATCGTATGTTTTCATAAGCGTGATATGATCTTTGATTTCAAAATCAAATGCGGGAATCTTGCCATAGGTTTTGATGACCACATTTTCGGTCTCATCTTTGCCGATAGGAACATCCTGATGAAGTGCTGTGTTTGGCATAGTCAAAAGATCTTTATTTAATTCAGCGACAATTGCCTGATATTGCTCTTCCACTCATTGAATCTCTCCCTTCAATGCCTTGGCACCATCATAATCCTTTTTCGCTGCTAATTCTTTCTGCTGAAATTTCAAAGCATCTATCTTCTGCTGAAACTCTTTCCTCTTATCATCCTTAGCGAGAATTCCATCGACATCGATATCCTTACGCTTATTTTTGCAGATAAGTTTATACGCAGCGACATCATCACGAACTTTCTTTAAATCAATCATAATTTTTAAATTAGCATTTAAAAATTGTTACGAGTATCTAGTTACGAGTAACGAGTATTATTTTAGAGACTTTATTAATCATCAGATCAATTTAGATATCTCTTTTGTTTCTGTATACATTTTCTGGAATGTTTTTTCATCTATGTATCACAGTCTTTTGCCTAGAGTAAGCATGGAACGTAATTCTCAACAAGATCATTTGGCAACATACAAAAAATACTTAAACTCACTATTGCTTTTTCTTTCAAATCATTCTGCTATATTATTGGAAATAGAGACACTCGCTCTCTGTATCTGATCTCTAAAAGAAAAATCCCTAAGAGATGACAAAAGTTTATATATCTCATAAGATAAATCCTGAGCCTTTTGCCATGATAATATTTCTTCAAAATCACTTAACAACATACCTAAAATAATCAATATAAAAGATTATTTCCTCGTCACACGTTACTGTTCACTCGTCACTGTTTCCTCGTTACACGTCACTCGTTACTCATCACACGTCACTGTTTCCTCGTTACACGTCACTCGTTACTCATCACACGTCACTGTTTCCTCGTCACTACTCACTATTCACATGTTACTGAAAATTTTCTATCTAAAAAATATTTTCTTATAACTCATCTCGGCGGCTAGCTTGAGCCCAA
>JBBABI010000077.1:0-5355 GCA_041679065.1 Candidatus Absconditabacterales bacterium | reverse complement strand
TGCATATCCTTCCGCATTCGTCAGAAGTCCCGGCGTTACCGATTCGCCATTTGTTATGAAACTTGAATTGAATAACTCCACAAAATCTTCACCGGGAATAATAACAGGAAACCACGTCCCAATATCTGAACATATTGTGCTTTTTTCAGCATACTCAAGTCTATAAGTCCTTGCCGCAGTCTCTTGTGCATCACCGGTATTGGCAACCTCGAAGCGAATACGGTACTCCTCTGTACGTTTTGCATCCGTAATCGCCGCATCTTCCACAGCTAACCATCCACCATCCGTGTTGAGCGCCGTGGTGTCATCACGCCAGCGGAAGTGGAGCTGCGATGTATTTGAAGCACCAATGGTCAAACTCGGATACTGCGTATAGGTATCAAGGACTGCACCTGCTGTGGTGTCGTAGAGACGGAAGCAGTACGACGTACTCGCTGATGCGCTGGTTGTCGGTGTGATGCTGTATTCTATCTCTGTGTAGGCACTTGGATTTATAGGACCAATGGATGCAGTGGTGTTTCCTGTGTCCTGACCTTTACCGGCGGTAAAGGTATAGCTTTCGGAATTTGTCAGGACGGCAGTGGTTGCATCACCGTTGGAGAAATTAGCAGAGTCCGACATCTCGAAGGCATTACTGGTATCCACGTCCGTCCAAGAACCGATAGCGGCGCACGTTGTAGACTTCTGCCCGTACTGAATCTTGTAGGTACGTGCGGCCGCTTCGGGAGTTCCACCCGTATTCGCCACCTCCATACGAATGCGATACGTATCTCCCTGCACAACATCCGCAATCGCCGTATCTTCCACAGCAAGCCAATCCTCATCCGCGTTCAGTCCTGCGTCGTCATCGCTGCGCCAACGGAAGTGAAGTTGATCGGTCTCTGGACCCGCAACGGTCATCTGAGGGTATTGCGAATAGGTATCCAGTGCCGCTCCAGCTGTTGCATCGTAGAGACGGAAGCAGTAAGTTGTGTCTGCAGCAATTCCAAATGTCTCGATACTATATTCAATTTCCGTATATGCTTCACTGCTCATTGGACCAATTGATCCACTTGTATTGCTGGTATCCAATCCTTGGCCAGCTAAAAAGCTGTACGCTTCTGAATTAGCTAAAAGTGCTTGTGTCGCGTCACCATGCGTGAATTGGGTTGTATCATTCAATAAGAACACTGTGCTTAGTCCACTTGGAACATCCAACCAAGCTATTTCAACAATATCACTACAAGTCGTAACATTTATACCATACTGGAGTTTGTAAGTACGAGCAGCAGACTCAGCGGCATCACCAGTATTGGCAACTGCCACACGTAAGCGGTAGTCCGTACTATCAGTAGCATCTGTTACCGCTGTATCCTCACTCTCAAGCCACCTGCCAACATCAGTACTATTGAGTGCATAACTGTCATTACTCCAGCGGAAGTGGAGTTGGATGGTATCGGGAAACGCTTCGATTTCACATATACTCGAACACCCGTCGCCATTTTCGGTATTACCATCATCACATTCCTCATCACCAACCTGGATACCGTCACCACAGTACGTCTCACAGATACTCTGGCTTCCTCCATAACGCATTACTTCTCCATCCCACTCCGTGCCGTTGTAGTGCGGAACGAAATAAACGAATGGGGCTTTATAAATCCCGCCCCTAAAACCATCAGGGTCTGATCCAACCCCATTTGATCCTGGATCATAAGTAGTCCATGAGTTAGCGTCAGCAAAAGTTTCATACGTGTCATACCTGAGAACCTCACCATGGAATGCTGATCCATTGTAGTACGGTACGAAGTAAACATATCGTCCATCGAATGTTGCTCCCCAAAAACCATCAGGGTCTGTTCCAACGCCATTTGATCCTGGATCAAATGCTACCCACGAGTCAGTGCTATTAAAACTTCCCAACGTGTCATAACGCATCACTTCCCCATTATTTTCATAAGGAACAAAGTAAATATACTGTCCATCGTAAGCAGAACCCATATACCCGTCTGGATTGCTACCAACTCCATTTGCGCCAGGATCATATGTTGTCCATGAGCCCGTTGTATCGAACGTTCCCTGCGTATCGTATCTTAAGAATTCTCCATGTATCGCTGTACCATTATCTTGCGGCACAAAATAAACGTAGCGTCCGTCGTAGATACCTCCGGCATATCCATCTGGATCGGTTCCCACGCCATTGTCTCCAGGATCATAGGCTGTCCAGGAGGCAGACGTCACAAAGTCCCCTTGTGTGTCGTAACGGAGAACCTGACCGTGCTTTGTGGCGTTGTTATATCCCCCATTATAAGGAACAAAATAAATGTATCGACCATCTGATACAGCATCACGAAAACCGAGACCGGACGCACCTACACCATCGCTACTTGGTGAGTATGACGTCCATGAACTAAACGTACTAAAGTCTCCCTGTGTGTCATAACGCAGCACTTCATCGTGGCCATACCAGCAACAATACATATTTGGAACGAAGTAGATATACCGATCATCGTAAATTGCGCCCATGTATCCATCTGGATGCACTCCTAATCCGTTAGCCCCAGGATCGTACGTTTCCCACGACAACGCGTTATCGAAACTTCCCGACACGTTATAACGAAGAACCTCTCCATGTATCGTTGACCCATTGTCATAAGGAGCAAAATAGATATACCCCCCTGTCGATGTGCCCCACGTGTAACCGTCCGGATCCGTACCAACGCCATTTGCTCCGGGATCATATGTATCCCACGATGCCGTGCTCGTAAAATCAGATGAACACGTATATCCACTCTCCACAATACATATACTTGAACATCCATCGCCATTATCTGTGTTTCCATCGTCACATGCTTCCGTACCTTCTTGGATTCCGTTTCCACATGTCGTCATACATGCACTTGGACACGCAGAGGGAATCTGGCCAACGATCGCATTCCCCGTGTTCGAGTCTCTGTCGACATATGCAATGGCGATGGTATCGCTATCCATTGCAGCTATTTGAATTTCCTGCCTGCCTACATCCCCAGCCGTCCAGCCATTGAACTGCACAGGACTAGCAAGTGTTATCTCGTCCCCATTCGCAATCGTCCCCACAACAGCCTTTCCTTTATTGCTATCCAAAAAATCCTGATACCCAATGACGAATGACGTTGATGTGAGTGTCGCGGGACCGTAAGAATCACTCTGTGCTGTCATTGCGACCGCCATCCCATAGCTCACCGAAGTACCTGCAATAGTTCCAACAATGACATGACCTCCGGTTGGATTGGTTGTCAGATCATAATAGACAAATACGACATGTGAACTATCTAGAGCAGTTGCCTGCATTGCAGTGGCACTATTGGTTGTAAACGATACTTCTGAACCAAACGTGATAGTGGTGCCGCTTACTTCTCCTACAACGGAATTACCATGATAAGAATCACCATAATCACGATACCCCACTATAAAATGTGTACTGTCGAGTCCAGCCACAGCTGTGTAAATGGCATACGAATTGAATTGCTGTGGCGTCCCCAGCGTAATGGTCGTACCACTAACATCTCCGATGACTGCCATTCCATTACTTCGCAAGTAGGTGATAACGAACTTTGAGCTCGATAGTGCCGCGATACTCATTTCGCTACAACCCGTTGGTACTGCTGCAAATTCCACAGGTGTGCCATACGTAACGCTTGTACCAGATACTTCCCCAATGACCACCTTGCACTGCACACTACTCTCTTCTCCTCCCAAAACTTGCTCATAGTACGCAATGACCACGTGTGTGCTATCAAGAGCATCGGCGACAATACCGGATGTGCTGACAGATGGGTAATCGCTGATAATCGCTTCCGTTCCATAGGTTACATCATCACCAGAAACTGTCCCGACGACTCCAACGGCAAAATCGGAATTCCCAGAATCCATGTAAGCGGTAAACGTCGTCGTGCTATCAAGCGCTGTAGTTGCAATGCGATCCGCAAATTGGGCATTGAATGTTGCTTCATCACCGGGAAAATACAACTCATCAGGCGTGCAACTTTCTGAACACGTCCAGCCACTCTCTTCTGTACAGAAACTGGAGCAGCCATCGCCATTGGCAACTCCTCCGTCATCGCATTCCTCTGTACCTTCCACTCTCCCGTCACCACATGTTGCTGCCAACGCATGCTCCAAATACCGCACGGTATATTCCTGCAGATAGAAGCCAAGCGATAGCATGACGACGAAGGCGAGAACCCCCGTAAGAAGCTGATGACGGGAAATGTGTGTTTTTGGCATGAAATCTACAAATTATACCATTTTTTGCGTTAGAAGACCTCTGTCAGAAGTTGCATATAATCATCATATATTGTATAATATATAGGTAAGTGCATCGCGCTTCTGTTACACAAAAACTCTGATACAGTACCTGTCATGCGTTCCACCAAAATTATCTGTACGGCTGGCCCGGCTTCCTGGAGCCCAGAAATACTCCAAAACCTTGCAAAAGCGGGGATGAACGTCGTGCGTCTGAATCTCTCTCATGGCACCAGTAAAGACTGCAACAGAATAATTGAGGACATACGCAAGTTGAACTCGGACAACAAATATTGCGTTGCAATATTGATAGATACCAAAGGAGCAGAAATCCGTACGGGAGTCATTCAGCATGAAATCGATATTGCCAAGGGCGATGAAGTGGTGTTTTCCTCTATTCCCCTGCCAGCAAACGGCCGAAAAATTATCGAAGTAAATTATGATCGCTTCTACGCCGATGTGCCGGAAACCAAGACCATTTTGATTGATAACGGAGATATCATTTTTGATATCGTGCGTATCGAGGACGATCATACAGTGATTGCACGGGCTCAGAATGCCGGTGTCGTTGGCAGCCGCCGCCACATTAATCTTCCCGGAGCGGATATTGATTTACCATCTATTACAGAAAAAGACTGGGAAGATATCGCTTACGCCGTAGAACAAAATGCAGATTTTCTTGCTCTCTCCTTTATCCGTGATGCGGATGAAGTCCGTGCTGTTCGCGATTTCCTCACCAAAAAGAAGAGTTCTCTGCGGATCGTTTCCAAAATTGAAACACAGCAAGCTGTTGATCATATCGCGGAAATTATTGAAGTATCGGATGCCATTATGATCGCACGCGGTGATTTGGGCACAGATCTCCCCTTTGAAGAGCTTCCTGTGTTGCAGGATGAAATTGTCACCCGGTGCCGCGATCAGGGGATCCCCGTTATCGTGGCAACACACATGCTGGAAAGCATG
This sequence comes from Candidatus Absconditabacterales bacterium, assembly GCA_041679065.1. GTDB lineage: Bacteria > Patescibacteriota > Gracilibacteria > Absconditabacterales > Absconditicoccaceae > CAJBLF01. The sequence continues at coordinate 129 of JBBABI010000077.1, read as the reverse complement.
ACCCAACATCCGATGCCTACTCGTGCAGAAGTGACGGATGTCGCGCATGCCGCCATGACCGGTGCGGATGCCACCATGCTCTCGGGGGAAACTGCCGTCGGCCGCGACCCTGTGCGCGCCCTGGAAGCC
>JBBABI010000076.1:0-5429 GCA_041679065.1 Candidatus Absconditabacterales bacterium | reverse complement strand
ATTCCGGCTGCAGTCCACCTAGGCGGACCTTAGTGCCGGAATGACGACATCACAACATTTCCACCTTTCCACTCTTCAATATTTTAACCTCTTCCCTATGCCAATGGCTACCAAAAAAATCATTTCCCTTGGACTTCTTTTAATAGGATTTCTTTCTTTCCCAGCTTTTGGAGCGAAAGTGACCATGCAGCAACTTTATATGGATGCAAGATTTCAACCTGTAGATGCATTTCATGCTGGCTGTGATCAAGATGCTCAGTTTACTCTGGATAGCAAAGACCTCGGTCCTGTTAAGGGAAAAAACATTACGGAAATCCATCTTGTGGTAAATTACAATCCTGATGAGATTGAGATATTGCGCGTACTCGGAACAGAGAATACCGTCATTGATTATAAAATGGAATATAGTTCCATTGTGATTGATCTGACTAATTTGGATAAGCAGGCGCAAAGTGTCCCAGTCTTTCATATCGCTTTCCAAGGCAAGTCAGAAACGGCTTCTTCTACTATACAAATAGCCACTGGTTCTTATTTCATCGCCAATGATAAAAAAATAGCATTGACACAAACCATACCGCTGACATTCGCACCGGTCCCTGAATGTACACCAGATGTGATCCCACCCAATATCAAGCTTGTATATCCAGAAAATACCAAAGAAAACGTGACATTGGATCAGTACTTTATTTTTGATATGAAAGACATCGGGAAAGGAATAGATAAAGAAAGCATAAAGGTTTCATTAGATGGAAAAACCTTCTCTGCTGATACGGAAAATATGAAATGGAATGGAGACTATCTGACGTTCTATCCTAGTGATCGGCTTCCTATCGATACAGGAATCACACTCGTAGTACGTATCGATGACAAACAAGTATATGGAGGACCAAATACCACAGAAAAAGAATTTACCTTCAAAACTGTAGATAGGATGGCGCTTCAGGATAATATCGATCCTATGACATTCAGATCCATAATAAAATGAGCAGAAGCAATCTTTGGCACTACAGATGAATGTATATTGCTCAAAAATATATATGCCACATCAGAGGAATCCTATCAGCCAGGACTCTATGGAATACTGGAAAAATTACATTGCGATATAACTGGTCTAACTACTTATTCACCAGCTCCTGTGGTAGAAAATACCCATAGTGCAGCCTTGGATAATGGAAGTAGGAAAATCGCATATTTCTCTGTCTTCGCCATCATCGGATGGATATTATTCCTTATTTCGTTTTCACTCAAATTGCATTATTTCATGGCATATAGAAAACATAAGAAATTAGCTAAGATGTATAAAGGAGAGTAATCGAAGGAATTTTGGAATTTAAAAATTTAAGAGTTTTGGAAATAAGACATAAATAAAAGAATTTTAAAATTTTAGAAACAATCCCCAATACACCATCGACAGTAAAAAGAGGGTAAATGAAAACGATGGGGCAACGATAGTTGCCCCTTATTAAAATATTTATTTCTACATAATACTATGGCTTTAGAAATAGAAAGAAAATTTCTCATCAAAAATATCCCTTTTGATATCACGAAATTTCCTCATAGAGAAATCATGCAGGGGTATTTCCTAAATAGTGAAAATAAAGAAATCAGATTGAGAAAAAAAGGAAGTAACTATTTCAAGACAAGAAAATCAGGAAGCTGATTAGTCAGAGAAGAGAATGAAATCCCTATCACTCTGCAGGAATTTAAGAGCCAACGAAAAAAAGTAGGAAACCGATATCTCAAGAAAAATCGTTATGAGATACCTTACCAATCGAAGTTCATCGAGTTAGATGTATATCAATGAAGCCTTATATGATTATTAGTTGCAGAAGTAGAATTTACTTCTGTCGATGAAGCACATAAATTTGTCATTCCTGATCGGTTTGATGTGGAAGTGACTGATGTGGAAGAGGCTCATAATTACTATCTTGCAAAGAACTGAATCTCACTAAAATTGAAAGAATTGATGCAATAATCATCTCGTATAATGATCTATCTATTTTCCTGTTTTTTGTCGATCGAAGTATTTTTATTCGGATAACAACATAAGACATTATCCAGATATTCAATACCGCAAAAATATTCACAAATGGAAACATTTTTGATTGCGCATTTATGGGTGTTGCACTTCTCTGCTCCATTCTAGGGACATTTAGTTTGCTTTCGTGAGGTATTCTCTTGAGAGGTGAGATCAATATCCATGTTTGCTCCATCTAATGTTTTGATTTTCATGATATTGTGACCAGTAGTAAAATCATTAGATTGCCACACCTCTCCGCCGTGGCGGATCGGCCTGCATGCCTTCGGTATGTAAACCTGCCGGTAGGCAGGCTCGCAAAGACGCAATCCCTCAATCCTCAATCTATTTTCTATTTTTATTTTCTTCACTACACTTCTTCACAAATTCATCTACTCCGATTTCATATTGTTTCTTCGTCTTATATTCCCTGATAGAAAGCGTCTTTGTCCCTTCTTCTTTTTCTCCGACGATGATGATGTAAGGAATCTTCATCAACTCCGCATTCCTGATTTTCTTACTGAACGAATCATCTCAGGTATCTACCTCCACCCTTAATCATGCATCATGCATCTTGGATCTTACATCTTCCGCATAGCGGACAAACGGCTCAGCGACAGGAATAATCTTTACTTGCACAGGAGCTAACCAGAGGGGAAATGCTCATGCATAATGTTCAAGTAAGAATCCGATAAATCTCTCATGCGTACTCAAAGGCGCTCTATGGATGCATAATGGCGTTTTATCTTTTCCATCTTTATCTTTATAGGTCAGATTAAATCTTTCTGGTACGGCAAAGTCTACCTGATTTGTAGCTAACGTAAATTCCCTGCCGATCGCAGACCGTATCTGGACGTCAATTTTGGGTCAGTAAAATGCTGCCTCGTTCGCTACTTCTACGAAAGGCACTTTATTTTTTATCATAATATCTCTGACTCGTTTCTCAGTTTTGATCCAAAGTTTTTCATTGTCTACATATTTTTTCCCAAGTCACTCTTTGCCATGAGTAGAAAGTCTCATCTGATATTTCTCTATTCAGAAGAGTTCAAAATAATATTTATACAGCTCCACTACTTTCATAAACTCATCTTCAAATTGATCTTCGGTACAATAAATATGCGCGTCATTCATCGCCATAGATCTCACTCTCATCAAGCCGAAAAGCGAACCGCTATCTTCATATCTGTAACAGTGTCCATACTCAGCAAATCTGATCGGCAAGTCTTTGTATGACTTAGGTTCGGCGTCATAAATTTTATGATGATGAGGACAATTCATCGCTTTGAGATAATAGGTCTCACCATCTAGTTGCATAGGCGGGAACATGCTTTCTGCGTAGTAAGGGAGGTGTCCTGATCTCAGATAAAGTTCTTGTTTGGCTATGTGCGGAGAGCGGACTCTTTTGTATCCGTACTCTTCTTCTTTCTCTTTTGCGAGTTTTTCTACTTCATCCGCAATGATAGTCCCATTAGGCAACCATAAGGGTAACCCAGGTCCTACTTCATCATCAAAGGTGAAAATATGAAGTTGTTTTCCAAGCACTCTATGATCCCTTTTTTTCGCTTCTTCCATCATAGCGATATAATTTTTTAGTTCCTCTTTGCCTTCAAAGGCTAGTCCATAAATCCTGGTCATCATTGGATTTTTTTCACTTCCTCTCCAATAGGCGCCAGCGATTTTCTCCAATTGAAAAGCATCAGGATTGATCTCTTTGGTAGTGTCTACATGAGGTCATTCGCACATGTCGGCAAAAGTGACGAAGTCACTTTTGGTATTGAAAGATGGAAAAATGGAAGGGTTGAGAGATGAGAAATATTGGGTTAATTTACTATATTTTTTCACATAGTCGGGTTTGCAGTCTTTCAATAATCTTTCTGCTGCTGCTTGAGGGATGGTGTTGATATAGAAGCTGAAAACCGTCTCTCCTTGCTCTTTGAATTCATCTAAGAGTTCAATTTTAAAATCCTCACCCATCATCTTGATGATCTCTTTCGCTTGTTTGTAATCGGTATCAATCCTCTGGAAGGGTTGATTCTCCTTAACGATCTTTTGCATCACTTTTGTGAGCTGTTTCAAATCTTCCTCTTTTATTGATTGACCCTCTTCTGATTTCTTTTTTTCTCAGTTTCCTCAGAACAAAAAATCGTAATAAAATCAGACATCTATCGCTGGTCAGATTCCCAGTCTTGCGTTGGGGTCTATCGTTCTCTGGACTGCTTGTGCAAGAACGTGAGCCAATGAATGGCGCTGTTGTTTCAATAATAGTGATTCGTCTTCCATAATAAGAATGTTAAATAATAAATTTTGAATGCTAAATGTTGGAGTTTAATGGTGGAGTTTTTTGTTGACAAACCCACCCCAAACCCCTCCCTTAACAAGGAGGGGAATTTTTTCCTTTAAGTCCCCTTGTTAAGTGGGATTTAGAGGGTTTGCTTGGCTACTCGACGAGTGGGTTTGTTTCCCTCAACTCGGTACTTCATTGTGCACAATATACGCATTTGGAGAAAAAAAACAAATGGAAGAGAATTTACCTCACCCCGCCTTCGGAACCCCTCTCCTTCAGAGAGGGGAGAGTATTTGAACTGAGGCTCACTCTCCATGTAATGGGGCGGGCTGGGGAGGGAAAAAAATCTCACTGGCGAGAAAAAAAAACAAATAAAAAAAATAAATGTAAAAAACTCCAGATCATTCTCCGGAGTTCTTTATAAGCATAGTTGATTCTTATTTGTTTGTTGGTGAGAAGTAATCATATCCATAAATATCTTTGAATGTCACTTGCCAATCCTGTTCAAGATCGCAGTACATTTGTGTTGATAGGTTTGGTAAATTACCTACTCTCTCAATAACAACAATATAGGAATTCCCCTTGGGGGAGGTAACACAGAATACATCCTGATTTTCTGATTTGATCACGAGCGGACAATTGTTCTTAACTGCTGCTAGAATAAATCCAAGTCGTGCCTTGTAACCATCCCTTAAAAGATTTGCCAGAAGAGAATCCTTTAACGATTTACACATTATCTGTGATTCCGCCCATAGCGAATTCGTATCGTGTTGTTGTAATCTCGACTGATCTGTTGTCAGAGAAACCGTTATGTTTTGTTTGTCTTCAATTGCTGCAACCATGTTTTTTACCTGTGCAAAGCAGCTGGTGGAAAAGACTATCACCATACCGATAATCATAATGATTTTTTTCATATACATTTTTGTTTAGGTTATTTTTTCTTTTAGTTTACGATATATTGTATATGTATATGAAAGCAAAAGTCAAGGCCATGCGTCTTTTAATCTTTCAATGTTTCCATTTTTCCACCTTTCAACGTTTCTTCATATCACAATTGTCCACAAGCTCACTTTCCTTCTCTTCCCATAGCTTCTCTGATGGTCACCGTCACACCTTCGTTCTCAAGGA
>JBBABI010000075.1:0-6037 GCA_041679065.1 Candidatus Absconditabacterales bacterium | reverse complement strand
GGAAATACTTGCAGATGATGTTCGTCGACAATATGGAACTCCACCAAGCGGAAATGCCAACTTTGCATGGATGCAACATATGCTCTATCATCTATCACCAAAAGGGATTATGGGACTGGTCTTGTCTAATGGCTCGCTGAGTTCACAAAGCAGCGGAGAAGGAGAAATCAGACAAAGAATAGTGGATGCCGATCTTGTAGATTGTATCGTCGCACTACCCAAGCAATTATTTTACAACACAGGAATCCCTGCTTGTCTACGGTTTTTTTCTCGCAAGAAATCATGAAATGGAGACAGAAAGAGAGAAGGAGAAGTGCTCTTTATCGATGCGTCAGAAATGTGATTTTTAGCAGATCGTGTTCATAGAGACTTTACTGAGGAGGATCTTAAAAAAATAACAGACACCTATCATCAGCGAAGAAAAACCGACGGGAAATATGAAGACCAAACAGGGTTCTGTAAATCAGCAAAAATAGATGAGATCCAGAAACATAGTTATGTACTTACACCTGGAAGATATGTCGGAATTACCGAAGCAGAAGATGATGGCATCCCATTTGAAGAAAAAATGGCCGGACTTACCAAAACCTTAGCTGAGCAAATGGCGAAAGAGCAAGAGATGAACAAAAACATAAAGGAACAGTTGAAAAAAATAGGTTTTAATTTGTAGTTGATCAGAGATGTTGGTTCTTATAGATGAAAGTTGAGATCATTGATTTAATTTTAAGAAAGGCGCTAGTACGCATTTTACTATAGGCATGGCTATTTTTGAGGATATACAAAAGGCTGAGGCATGTAGAAGCGAAATAAGTGTTTTCAAAAAGCAGCTATGATTAAAAAGCGGTTTCGAATTTCATTTTAAGAATAATTCAGACAGACTGAGAAAAGCGTTCTTTGAATTGATAAGACATTATGATTTTTTTTACTATGGGTATGTATTAGATAAGACAAAAACGCCTAAAGATCTCTTTAGAAGCAAAAATGAATTTTATAGCTATATTTGCTGATTGGTTTTTGAAAAAGCAAAAGATAAATTAGATTGAGCTACGGTTATCATAGATAAACATGGAAGCAAAGACTTCAAGGAAGAAATATCGCATTATCTAAAGAAAAAAATGAATACGGATGAAGTTAAAAGAATCAAAAAGGTAGCAATGCATAGATCAGAATCAGACAATTTAGTGCAATTAGTGGATTATGTGACTTGAGCAATTCATCGTCACTATAGTAAGTCAGGAAAAGTAAATTATCGTGACTATATCAAGCACAGAGAAGTGGAAGTAGATACACGACCCAGAAGTTAATAAGATATAGGAAAACCCCCACCTAGTCCAATTGCTTGGACAATCAGCGGCCATAAAGACCACCTTTCAGTGAGGGTTTCAATCCAAAATACATTATACTCAAAAAATCTCAAAAATCAAGCAAATGTCAATCTAAATTTTAAAAACAGTTTGCATATCTAAAAAAGCTTATTTGGCAATTATACCCTTTTATTATCAATTATCTAATTAATGACAGAAAACACAGACCAAAAGAGCTATATAACTATGAGTAGGGAATATTCTCAATATCTTCCAGAAATAGAAGAATGCTTCCAAGATTTGGATATACCTGTAAAAGCAGGTCTTACAAGAAAATCAATTGGTGAGTTTCCTATGGAAATCTTAATTTTTGTAGGTTCATCTATCGCTAGTGGAATTATTTATGATTTGCTAAAGATAGGTATCAAAAGAATTTATCAAAAATTTAAGGATGCACACATAACTGTCAGAGACTCAAAAGCAATAATGTTTTCACTTTATGAAGATGAGACAGTGAATACTATCGTAGCTCCAGATCGTAAGAAAGAGTTTGCACATATCAAAACTATTGATGATTTGATCATATATCTCCAAGAGACAAGCAAAAAAGAAGACAAATAAGCCGCACCAATACTTTACCTCAAAAATAACCTTATGACCCCAACTACACAAGATACAGACTTTATTCGCTGACAGCTTCCTTCTTGATGGACGGAGACAACTTTGGGGGAAGCTACAAAAATAATGAGTGGAAGTACTCCATCAACAAAAAATGGGTCTTATCGAGATGGAAATATTGTTCGAATAACTCCTAAGGATTTATCTTCTCATAATTCTGTGTATATTACCAAAGGAGAAAGAAACATCACCAAGGAATGACTAGTAAATTCATCAGCACAATTACTGCCAAAGAATGCTATATTATTCTCCTCACGTGCGCCAATTGGATATGTGGCAATTGCGTGAACAGAATTAACAACGAATCAATGATTTAAAAACGTTGTATGTGACGAGAGAGAATCGCACTTCAAATTTTTCTATTATTTATTGAAAAATAAAGCGGAATATATTGAGAAAATGTCGTCAGGATCTACATTTAGTGAAGCCTCTGCAACGGTAATGAGGAGCGTCACCATTTCACTTCCTCCTCTTCCTGAGCAACAAGCCATCGCCGCCGTCCTTTCTTCCTTTGACGACAAAATAGAACTTCTCAGAGAAGAGAATAAGACTCTGGAAGCGACTGCGCAGGGGATCTTCAAGGAGTGGTTTGGAAAGTATAAAGTGGATGATGAGTTGCCTAAGGGGTGGAGAGTTGGAAAATTGGGAGAAGAATTTGATATTCTTATGGGTCAATCCCCCGCCGGAGAAAGTTACAATGAGAATAAAGAATGAATGGTATTTTTTCAGGGGCGTACTGACTTTACAGAAAGATTCCCGACAACGCGTCTACATACCACCGAGCCGAAGAGAATTGCAAACAAATTTGATGTTTTGGTTAGCGTACGTGCCCCAGTATGAGATATAAACATTGCTACTGAAACTTGTTGTATTTGAAGGTGACTTGCAGCCGTAAAGAGCGATAATAAATCATATTGTTTGTATAAAATAAAATCATTAAAAGAATGTTTTGATGCTTTTGAAACTGAGTGAACAGTTTTTTGATCTATTAATAAAGATTCGTTTAAAAATATCGAAGTCATTATCCCATCTTGAGATTTTACCAAAAAATTTGAATCAATTGCACATCCTATGGATCTTAAGATTTTCAATAATTACCAACAAGTTCAATCTCTCTCAAAAACTCGTGATGAGTTGTTGCCGAAGTTGATGAGTGGGGAAGTTAGGGTGAAGTTTTAGATAGTAAAAAATTCTTTTTATGTGAATTATTGCATCAGACAACAAAGAACATCTTGCCTACGAACAGAAAGAAAATTCTGTAGTTGTTAACGATTTTAAAAGTTGAAACATTGACTGAAAGTGAGAATGAAAATATATAAGCACTATTTGAAATGAATCAATCCTCTTAGATGATAGAGAAAGAACACAAGTAATAGCATGATTTATTTATGAAAAGGGACAAATTACCTCATTGCAAATAAAGAAAATCCAAAAGAAAAAGATAAAATGAGGAATTATCTATGGAGAAAAGGCAAATATTTTCTTGAAAATAGATGATATCACAATCTTAACAAAATTTTTAGAATTCTTATTAAACTCCGATTTAAAATCTTTATCTAAGTGAAGAATAGATTTGTGAGAAAATATCAGCTTTGATGAGGATCTCATCAAAAAACTTTCACTTTTATCTAAGGATGAAGATGGATATAAGACATTAAAAGAATTCTTACAGAATGAACTTACTAATGAGGAAGTCGTGTGATTATGAGACAGAAAAAAACAATTAATAGAATTCCAATCATTGTTAGAGGACGTTACGAAAGATGAAAAGAATCGACAAAAATTCTTTGAAACTAACTCACGAATATTTTGATATGGTCTAGATTATAAGTATTTATGAATTTTACAAAGAGAAGCTGACGTCGGGACTTCTGATCTATCATGAGGAAATTCACCGATTACAGATTTTTTAATGTGATGTAAGGATTTTACAGTTTTGGTAGAATTAAAAGCTCCTAAAATAGACTTATTCTCTAATGTTCAAGATAGGTCGAATTCTTGGAAATTGTCTAATGACCTACTATATTCCATTTCCCAAATATTAGCACAAAAAGCTGATTGGCAAATAAAATCTCAAACTCCGCAATTTACTAAAGATGGGAAAGAAATTAAGCAACAAACAATAGACCCCAAGACAATACTAATTATTTGAAGATCCAAAGATTATTCATGAGAGGATCAAGATCAGCAGATAAAAAAAAGGACATTTGAACTATTTAGAAGAAATTTAAAAAATATTGAAATACTTACATATGACGAATTATATGAGAGAGCAAGATTTATTGTAGAATGAAAATAAATTTATAACTTTTATAAATAACATATTACAAATGAAAGAAATCGACGTTATCTATAACAGGTATTGAGAACCAGTTATGCGTCTTATGGAGTTAGCTATCAATGATTATCGTTTTATTACATTCCAATGAGACCATATTGGATTTCTTGATGGGGATAAACTTTATAATTACCAAGGGAATCATGTCTGACGAATTGAGTGAGGTATAATGAGAGATTTAAGATGACTTTGTGCGTGATTTTGAGAAAGAATAATTGATACTATACATCCGCTTCTTCCACTAAAACGAATAAAGCCTGTCCCATATATTCCAAAAATTGCACCCATAAAACCAGTTAGAAAAATATGATATATAAAACCAATAAAATATTTTCAATGGTCTGTATATGATCCAAGATGGTTATTTGTTAACCAACAGAACAATGGCTAAGAAAAAGAGATATAGTAAGTTAACGGCAAAAGATCTTCGTAATCCTATAGTTTGAAAGATATTATTACAGAAGACAGAAGAGCAGGAAGATAAGTATTCTAAGTTGGAGAAATCTCTTAAATTAACCCAAGATGCTTTTGAGTCACTGAGAGAAAAAAATCATTCTCTTGAGAAAGAGAATATTTTAATAAAAGATAAATTGAAATTAAACTTCTTCCCTGAAGCAATCAAGTTTATTTCATCGGTATGAATATGATATGTTACCAATGTTATCGCAAATGGCAATTGATCAAATAACCGATGACGATGATTAGTCGGAGGAATCGTTCTATATTTAGTAATGTTATGCTTTCAATATTTTAGAAATAAATAAATCCACTCATGTCTACCATCTACGAATCCGATATCGAGAAGTTCGTCATCCAGCTCTTCCAATCTCAAGACCGAACCTTCTTGGAAGTAGAAGAGCGAGAACAACTCAGAGGACAAGACTACAGTCAGTCTCTTCTTTTGCCAAAACTTCAAGAAGCTATCCTCCGCCTCAACACCGAGATCCCAGAGATAGCCAGACAGGACGCATACAAACAATTCACCAATCTTGATACCCACAATCTCAGCGAGAGTAACGAACTCTTTCATCAGATGATGACCGAAGGAATCAGAGTAGAATACCAGAAAGAACACGATACCGTGGGCGATAGAGTTAAGGTCATTGATTTTCTTCATCCAGAAAATAACGAATACAATGTGGTTAATCAATATACGATGATGCATGGCAATGCCATCAAAAGACCAGATGTGGTCTTATTCGTCAATGGAATCCCCCTCATTGTCATCGAACTCAAAAATCCTGAGGATGAAGAGGCGACGCTAGAGAAAGCATTTCATCAGTTACAGACCTATAAATACATAGTACCAAATTTGATGCTGTATAACGCAGTTCTTGTAGTCTCAGACGGCCTGGATGCAAAGGCATGATCATTGACTGCTCCTCGATCTCGCTTCATGGAATGGAAATCTAAGGATGGCAATAAAGACGCAAGTCATCTTATCCCGCAGATAGAGACGTTGATCCATGGAATGCTAGAAAGACATATCTTATTAGATCTGATAAGATATTTCACGGTCTTCGAAAAAGAGGAAATCAGAAACGAAGCCGGTCAAATCAGCACTACGACCATCAAAAAAATTGCAGCGTATCATCAGTACTATGCCGTCAATAAAGCGATAGAGCAAAGTCTGCGCGCTACACAAGCCGATGGAGATCGCAAAATCGGAGTGGTGCGACATACCCAAGGAAGCTGAAAATCGCTCTCTATGGTATTT
>JBBABI010000074.1:0-6085 GCA_041679065.1 Candidatus Absconditabacterales bacterium | reverse complement strand
AATCTAAGCGTTTGAATAAGTACAGCAGAGAATCATAACGAGACAACAAAAACAACTAGCGATAGAGTTTATTATATTTTGGAAGGAGAACTTATCGCCAACGATAGTCTCTCTGCAAAAAAGGGAGATGTTGTCTTTATCCCAGGCAACACAGAATATAATTTCAAATGAAATTTTAAGGCAATTTTAGTGAATTCTCCTGCTTTTAAAGTAGGAAACGAAACAATATTAAAATTATAAAATAGTTAGTCAAACGTCTGCTCATTTCATTCGCTCATATAACAGCTTCTGCACAACACGCCGCCTACCATATCAAATTTTAAGGAACGGCGTCTGCGTCGTTACAGAAGCAAACGTTAGAGGTCATAGTCCTATCTATAAGAAAATAAGAGAACGGAAGGGCTCTCTTTTTTATTTTAGTTTAATTTTTTTTAGAAGAAACTGACTTTTCTCGTCAGACTAACTGCTTGCTGATAGACTCAATCATCTGATTGATGACAACAAAATCTTTCAAATCAATTTCTCTCAAATCTTTACATAATCTAATCAATAATCTCACCACTTCGATATGTCCTCTTGTCTGTTCTAGATAATTTTGTTTTACTGTATGAGAATTGGCACGATAAATAGAGATAATCAAGTCAATAACTTCTTTTTTGATCGTTTCTCAAAGCGTGTATTTGTAGTCTCTTTTGAAATTACGTACAACTAAAAATAGTTTCTGAAGTAAATCGTAGGAAACTTTATAAACTGGAAGATTATCGTATGTTGCCATTATAGTATCATTGAGGATAAAGTTTCTTTATTTCTGATGATTTGAGTTTTCTAATGTTGGGAATTGCTTTTACGCAGGATTTTGTAAAATGAAATTGCGACCAAAATTTATTGGTAAAATTACCGACCACTTTTTTTCTGATTTTGTAAGTTTTATAATGAGCGAGAATTCACAGGTAAGAATTGACGATTGACTGCATCAGTTCTTTATCAAAAGATTTGCTTTTATTCACTTCCTGTACTTTTTTATAAAAATTTCCAATAGTTCTTTTACGCACATAGGTGCGAAATGGCTTGATATAAGCGCCGAGAAATTGCACTCACTTGGCATAATGTTGAAAGTAAATTTTCTTGGGATGAAGAGTCAAACGAAGCTTGTTAGTCAGAAAATCTCTTATTTTGGAAATAGAAGAAAGTAATTTTTGTTTATCTGTATCTATAATAATGAAATCATCTACATATCTTCCGTAATAGTGAAATCATAGTTCATATTTGATATATTTATCCAAACTATCCAAGTAAATATTAGCGAATAATTGGCTTGTGAGATTGCCAATTGCAAGTCCTGTGTCCTTCGGAGAGTGAAACAAACTTTTGTCATCCGGCAATCACTCTCGGTCAGATTTGATAACGCAGTTTTGAGTAGATTCATGAAATATAACTTGATGAATAAGTTTGATGAGAAAATCACAATCAACAGTCATTTTCTGTCTTTTCTCGGACAAAAATTTTTCGATTTTCTCAAACAGAATATATTTGTCGATGTGCATAAAAAATCATTTGATATCTAATTTGAGAACATAAGCATCGCAACTATAATTTTGCAAACATGAGCGAAGAAAGTATTCTACTCTCTTGATGCCAAAATGCGTTCATTTTTCTAATCTGCAACTATAACTATCATAAATGAAATGACGATCAAACAGTTCATAGATATAATTATAAATGAGATGATGAATTATCCTATCACGAAAATCGGCTGCGAAAATCTCCCTTTGGACTGGATCTTTGATAATAAAGCAAATACTGGGACTTATCGAATAAGTTCAGTTCACTAAATCGTTTCGCAATGCGAGAATTTTGGACTCATAATTCATTTCAAATTTTACAGCAGTATTTGTATTTCTTTTGTGCTGACGAGTGTCATAATAGGCTTGAAACAAGTCGTAAAGTAGTTTGTCAGTATCTAACATCTTCTTGAATGATTCAATAAAAGCTGACCACGAGGATCAGCTTGTTTTCCAGTTCTTGAGCAGACGACCACTGAAACCATAGTTTCTATTATTGTTGTTTCAATTCCATTTATTCTGATTGAATTCTGCGTTATTACCGCCGACCAACCACACATTAGATCGTTCACCGATATTGTTGAATTTCTTATTATTCGGATTCCAGTAGCCCGCAAGGAATAAAGATAGCCGCTCTATTTGTTGTACCATCGTAGCCAACGATACAATCTTTTACTACTCGCCTAGGCGAGTGGGCTATTGAACTAGACATGCACGCTCCATTACCCCGTAAGAACAAAGACTCTGGCAGAAAATCTTATAGAGAAAAATGGACAGAATGCAAAGCATTCTGTCCACCGTTATTTTGGATATTTTTCACCGAAAATAGTCAAATAGACAAATAGTCGGATAATCCGTCTCTTCGAGCCGGTCTAGTTCTTGAGCAGACGACCACTGAAACCATAGCCCCTATTATTGTTGCTCCAATCCCATTCATTCTGATCGAATCCTGCGTTACTACCGCCGACCAACCACACAAAAGATCGTGCACCGATACTGGTGAATATCTTATCACTCGGAATCCAGTAGCCCGCAAGATGACCCTTGACTTCATCATTAAAGAATTTCTTATATTCTTCAGACCCGCTTGGTTTGTCTTTCATCTTTTCTTCAAGTTCATCTCTTGTCATCAGATATTTTTTCTCAGCTTCTTCTTTGCTGCAATTCTTAGCTTTACAAACTTCTCTAATGAAAGCATCATAGGTGATAAATATTTGTTCTCATTTTGCGTCACCCTCTAAATATTCCACAACGTCTCCTGTAGCATTTACTTTGACTTTCATCTTTCCTTTGCCATATACATCTCTTTTTTCTTCTTTCCATCCTTTACTATCAATCTTGAACGTATCTTTTTCAAATTCGAGTGATTTAGTGAGAGTTTCTTTTGACTCTTTTTTCTCTGTTTTTTCTCCATATTCTTCTGTCATTTTATTGAGTTCATCTTCTTTGTCTGTAAGAAGTTTCTTTTGTTCGGCGACTATATCTTCCTGTTTTCTCACTTCTTTCTTTTTACCTCTCAATGCATGTTTTTTGCTTTTAGCTCCTTGATATTCTTCAGTCGCTCTTGTATCATCAAGTTCTTTGTAGAGATTGTCTTTTACGACTTTGATTGCTTCCTGTTTGTGGGCTTCCAAAAAATCAGGATTTCCTTGTATCCTTTTAATCTTTTCGCAGGATTTCCTTGTATCCTTTTAATCTTTTCGCAGGATTTCCTTGTATCCTTTTAATCTTTTCGTTGGCAACATTTCTTTTTGCTCAGAGGTCTTTTGATAAATCGTCTCTATAGGTTTTTGGTGTTTTGTTCATGATGATGAAGTTACGAATAAATAAGTTATATAGTAATTATAGTCAGAATTGAAAAAATTGCAAATTTTGATATGGTGTATTTTTACATGTAAATACACTTGATTTTATTTTACGGATTCTGATGTTTTTATACTCAAAGCGGTTCAGTATATAAGAAAACACAAACTAAATAATGTATAATTATCTCTTGCAATTTGTTCTCAAAAAAACACAATATTGTTGGATTTAGATAACAGACAAAAAAATGGAATTACCTATAAATCAACGGAAAAAAATAGAGGAGAAGCTCAGATACTATGATAAGCCATTCATAGAGATTTCTCTAATGCAGAAGATTTTAGATAAATTTGCTCCCAAATACAGGATCGATACACTTTGTACGCGCTGATTTCTTTCGCCGATTATTAGATGAAAACTCTATCTCAACGAATTTTCCAGCAAAAATGCTTGATTAGTAGGGACAACCATACTCGCTCAATATGGAAAAGGGAAAATATATGCAGTAGGATGAATATATCTCTACAATCAATATCATTTTTCTCAGCAATTGGCTGACCGAATTACGGTATACAATACCAATATTCATGGCAAAAGAATCATAGCAGGCAAAAAATATATTTTTCGTAAGGTAAGACCATCATTTTTCCGAGGGATCGAAGAGACTAACGCACAATGATATGGTACATATAAGCGCATGACCAGAGAAAGAGCATTGATTCAATTGATAGATGATAGCAATGGCAGGATAGAATATGATGACGATATTTACTATGAAATAAAGACAGGCAACGTATCAAAACAAAAAATCATCTCACTATCTCAGAAATATGCCAGCAAAAGAGTGCAGATTTTAGTAAAAAACTTTCTTGAAAAATGACAGGCATAATCAACAATATAAACAACATTTTATGATATTCGCTTCCATTTGAAGATGACGAAATCATCATCACTTTGCTTGATAAGAGCAATAAAGATTTTGATAAATATTTATTGGAAAAAGATTTTCGATTGACCGTTATCCTTCATCGGATAACTAAAAACATCCCAGAGATCACCTTCAAAGGATGAACTTGCCTCAATAAAGTATATTTCCCCTATTTTCGTCTGAGTGAAGACTTGGATTTTTCGATTTCTATAGAGAATCCATTGGTAAATACGAACGGCAAAAGAGAAACTTTCGCACAGCATATCAGAGAGAAAATGAAGGAATTGACTGCTTATTTATGACGGAAACTCAATGACGATCAATATCATCACAAAAAAGCTCAATGAAACGAACAGCTAAAAAAGAAAGAATACACGTATCTCAAATATATACTCAGCTATCCAAGCATGTACGACCAATCACAACAATCTATCAAAATAGAAATTACTTACACACAAAAACAACATTTCCCCTGAATACATAAATACATTCAATCAATCTTTATAGATCCTATGACGGAAGATTTTATTTTCAGTAATCAAACAATTCAATGTTTAGATTTACAAGAGATGGTAGCCGAAAAATGCAGAGCATGTCTTACTCGTAGAAAACCAGCAATTAGAGATTTCTTTGATCTTCGATATCTCCAGTCGCAGTGAATAAACATCTTAGCCAATAAAGAAATAATCAAAGCAAAGTGCGATGAAGTAAGCGATAGAGAACGAACATTAGCAGATAATTATGATGATTTGGAAAAACAGATTCAAACACATATTATTCCGGTAACAAACGATATATGAGAGTTTGATTTGAAAAAAATATATGATCAGATGATAGATCTCCAAAAAGAATTATTTTAATAAAAATGGACCGCAAATGAGCTACAAATGAGCCGTATTTGAGTTTTAATAGTTCATAAGTAGCATTACTTTCTTTATTTTAATTTTTCTTAATTTAGAAGAGCCCTTCCTTATAGTAATTAGAGGTTTAATTACGAACTACGAACCTACAACAGCTTCTGCCTGCCATCCCGACTAAACTTATTTCTAATGGATGTCGGGACGGACAGTCGAGAAGCAAACGTTATGTGTCATATAGTTATATCTTTGACTACAAACAACGTCTTTCCTTGAAAATAAAGAAATTGGGAGGGAAATTAAAGTAAGCAAAAATTTGCAAAATAAAAAAATCCGGTTATAATAAGAACATAAGTTTTTACATCATTACAATTTATCATGACTGACGAAGCAATAAAATCAAATGCAAGAACAACATCTAATCAAGATGACAACATAAAAGATATTAGACAGATTACAAACAATGAGGCAATTAAAAGCATAGATGATATTGCTCCAGGAACAAAAGTTTATGTTAATTGAGAGATTGGATCTATCAAATCATTGTTAAAATATTCAGCAAACATAAAAGTAAGTTCATGAGAAATAACTACAAAAGATTTTTTTCTTGATACTGAACATGTTAAATTAGTTTCAGAAATGGTAAAAAACGCAAAAGAGAAACTAACAGAATCATTCAATTTACCAATAAATAGTGAAGTTTATCATATGTTCGAAGAACATCGAATCAAAATGTGTAAAAACGAAAAAAATCCAGAAGAATATTCTAAAGCTAAAGAAAAGTTTGATCAATTTATTGAAGAATACGAAAAAGCTATAGAAACATTGAATTCATTATCTGTCTGATGAAAACCTCTTTTTAAGGAATAAAAAACTAAAAAAAACTTAAAATATCGATCCCAACCATGTTGGGATTTTCTTTATAAAGTTAATTT
>JBBABI010000073.1:0-6221 GCA_041679065.1 Candidatus Absconditabacterales bacterium | reverse complement strand
GCCAAGCAATAAGATTAAACAAGGGACTCAAGCAGAATTCAATGTCAGCACCAATGATACAGTCACTTCAGCAGAAATCAAATTAAGCAATGGAAAGTCAGCACCTATGGACAGAAAGACTGCAGGACTATTCAATAAAAAGTTGACGATCGATACCGATGGTACTATTGAAATTTCTCTCGATCTTATTACTGCAGGACAGACAAAATCATATACCTGAATCACAACAATTTTTGCTGAAAAAAGCGTTACCATAGGCAAGATAAGAATGTATGCTGATAGCATAGACAAGACTAAACTCAACGTCACCCGAGAAACTGTCTGAACGGCAGATAAATATAAAATACAATATGGCACCAGTGATAATCTATTAGATCAATATGTGATCACACCCACCAATCAAATCACTATAGAAAACCTCGTCATCGGGAAAACATATTATTTCCAGATCACGGCTTTGGATGAAAATGAAAATGCAGTTGGTCCAACATCAGCGAGCATACCAGCAGTTATTGGAGAAGAGTTAGCATGTGTAGTCAAAGGCATTACCATCAGTGATGAAAAAATAGGAGACAAGCATTATCTTGCGTGGACTGCCGTCCAAAACGCAGAAAGCTATAGTATCTATAGATCAGATTTTGAAACCACCGATTCTACTAAAATGCAGAAAGTCTGAGAAACCACAGGGACGATGTTTGAGTATCCCTTCAATAAACTTTCCAAAAAAGATGAATATGCATATTATGTAGTAGAGGCCACATGTAAGGACGGTACGAATCTTCAATTAGATACCGTCAAGAAAGTAAAAGTATGACCAATAGAAAATATGCTTCTCTTCATCATCATTGCACTTTTTGGATATTGCATCTTTAAGCTCTACAGATATACTAAAGACTAAAAACATGCATGATGCATGAAGCATGATCCAAAATTAAATAATATCTTGTATCTTGAATCTTGAATCTTGTATCTTGAATCTTGTATCTTGTATCTTGTATCTTGAATCTTGTATCTTGAATCTTGTATCTTGAATCTTGTATCTTGAATCTTCCATTACTAACCGAACGTGAATATTTATTTCTATACAATAAACACAAAAAAATGACTAATTTTCAAAAAAAATATACTCCTACCATTATCCAACAAGAAATCCTTGCCAAACAAAATAGGAAAAAACTCCGAGGACAAAAAGGAAGAAAATGAATCAAGGAAAAAAATACCATCACCATCCTACAGACTCCCATACAATTGGAACCACAGACGACATCATATGATCAGCTCCTTCGACTGCTCAAACAAGATACTATTACCAGATATCTCCGTATGACAGGCAAACAGGTAAATACCTGTCCGATTTTCTCATACAAAACCACTACAAATGATACCGAAAAAGAAAAAAACAAGTGATCACAGCAGGAGAAACTCATGAACAAAGAAAAAGAGCAATGGATCAGGTATATGGTCCAATTGTGATGTTCATATGATGAAACAGACGAACAAACACTTTTTTCACCGCTATACATGCGCAAAATAAGAAACCGGATTGTTCATTTCAATCAGATGAAATGGATAGATAAAGATTATGCAATCAATTATCGAAGCAATCGTTTACAGACCAATATAGCTGCTGATGATATTGTATGGAAAAAAAAGAAGGATAAGGTCTACCATATCAGATATTTCGTAGATACCAAAAACATTACTCTTGTGATAGCTACCACAACCCCAGAAACTATTTTTGGTGATGTAGCATTAGCAGTGCATCCCGAAGATAAAAGGTACAAAAAACTCATAGGAAGCAAAGTTCTCATACCTATCGTCAACAAAAGCATTCCTATCATAGGAGATGAAACAGTAGATGCAGCCAAAGATAATGGCATCATCAGAGTCACGCCTTGTCATGATAGACAGGGATTGGAAATAGCCAAAAGGCATGCATTGAAATTGAATAAATTTGCTATCGATCACCAAGGATGTTTCACCAAAGCAGCAGGACATTTCCAGGGGAAAAAAGTAGGAGACTTTTTTGAGAACATCATCCAAAATCTGGACGATATCCATAATTTGGAATCCACCAAGATAGAAGAATATGAGGTAGCGACTGATAAATATTATTGAGATACATTACAGCCCATCATCGGAGAGCAACGATTTTTCCATCATCCTCAGGATGGTGAAAGTGAAAAAAAATTCCAGGAAATCATGGAAAAAATTAATATCCAGCCAAGAGACTATCAGGAAGAAATAATTCAATCAGTTACAGGTATCAAAGCATCACGGGCAATCAGCAAAAAGGATTCATTTGGTATCCCATTGCCGTTATGGAAAGATCAAGAAGAAACAGAATATTTTCTCAGTGAACAGAACATTCTGGATCTGCCCAAAAGCATAATCAAAAACAAAAAGATCATTCCTGCATTGCTGATATTCAACCTCATAGCCGACCACCATCTCGGGAAATATTTTACCATTGAAGAATTCATCGACAGTATTCTTCTTCCTCAAGGAGATGAAAAATCATTATGAGAAGCATATATGGAACGATTTGCACAAGATCTCCCCAGAGGATATACAAAAGAGATTAATGAATTTGCAAAACTTTTTGAATATGCAAACAAAGAAAAATGATTGAGTAATTTCGAAAAATTTGGTATGCAACTGATGAATATATTGGAAAAGACGTTCGCCATCATCAATAGGAAAAATGGGAAATATGCATTTGATATGAGTGCTATAGCCAGGACTGATGAAGAGATCTTTCCGAGTAATGAAAAGATCGATAGCACCATAGCAACCAACCTTATGCTTCTAGATATCAGCAACCACCTAAACAACCATGAAAGCGAAACCACTATACTCTTTACCAATGAGAAAGAATTGCACACCAATAGTAAGTTGCTGCTGTTGGGCCTTTGCATGGGAAAGAAAAAAATAGTAGATACTATGTTCATATATCCAGAAAACGCTTCACTGCCACCAAATATCATGGAAGAAATGCTCAGTAAATGGTGAGCTGATAGCATCAGGCTCTATAGCATCCTTTCATCCTCATGAATACAGCACAAGCAGAAAGTGGAATATCTGGAACCGCATTTCGAGTTTATCCACAAAATGCGGAATGCATACAGATACATTTTTACTACCTTCATAGAAAATCCTAAGAAAAGCGACTGAACAAAGTGAAGGAGTCCAGCAAAACAGGGGAAAAAAGAAGAGAAGAGAGACTTGGAAACACTTGGTATGTATATAGAGAAAAGGATATCCAAAGCTGACCCTATCGAATATCGGATGGCCTGTAGGATCAAAGAATTGTATGAAGAACTCGGTGAATATAGGGATCAAAATATGATCAGTATCTTTGGGCAGAAACTCACGCAATGCATCAAAAAGGATTTCTGTGAGAAATACCTGGAAATCATAAAATTGAGGACTTCCGATCTTACCGGTCCGATAGCGATTTTCTGTGCAGGAATGTTGTTTAAACTCATGTATCCGATACTGCCATTTACCAGCGAAAAGATACGGGAACTCTATGATTTCCAAGGGAATATCCATGGACAGAAACTCGGAAATTTTTTTCAGAAGGCAAGCAAAAATTATAAAACACAATTATTTATGGATATCATTGATAAATTCTCTGTATTGAGAGAGAGAATCTCACAACCCAAACACCAGAAAGTAGATATCTGTTTCAGTGCGTCCATAGATTTTCTGCATTATATCAAAGACCATGAGGATATCGTACAGAAATTAGTCAATGCAGAAAAAATAGAATACATCGACAAAGAAAAAAATTTACAAAAATATGAAACCGAAAGCATCATTGATGTAGTCATTGGCATCAAGGCGATCAGTAAACCGATCAAAGAAGAGAGTGGCATATATCTGCTCCAGCAGGAACTTACCCAGAAACAGGACGAGTTACAGAAAATCAGAAACATTGTTTCCCGCCTCTCATTGGATAAAAAGGAAAAGAAAGCGATCAACTCAAAGAAAGAAGAAATGAATAAGCTCAAAGACGAAATAGAAAAATTGGAATATGAAATCAACAAGATCAAAATGAATGAGAAGTAAAATGTCTAATTGGTCTTTGCGAGTCCGCCTAGGCGGATGTGGCAATGACAATCCTGTAAGAACCCATCCATTCCAAAAGTCTCTCCAGAAGATTGGATTGACTTTTTTTGTTATTTGTATATAAGAAAGCTATGCGGATCCAGAATTTATTCTGGATGCATAAACCATCGGGAGCCCATGTTGGGCTCCTGTTTCTTCTCAATACTATTATAGCCATGGAGAATATCAACGAACGATTACAGACAATCCCTCCCAAAAGACAGGAGCAATTCCATAGAATTCTTGCAAACAACACAAGAATTTTTTCACCAAAAACCGAAACAGACAAACAAAAGATAATAGAATTAACCCAATCAAAGCTCCTGAAATATCTCGCCAATGAAGAGAAAGAGAAACTTGTTTGAAGAAAACATGGATCCAAAGGAAACAAGCACAGAGAGAGATGACCACAGCAAATCAAAAGGATAGAAAAAAAACTAGAGGAAAATAAAATAAATTATCCTTTATTTCTCAAGGAAGTGTTTGATGTAACACTCAGAGAAAAACATTCTCATAAAGGGATAAGATACATTGGACTATGTCCCTTCCATGATGAAAAAACACCATCATTGAGCGTTGCTCCAGACATATGAGTCATCAAATGTTACTGATGCGGAAAGTGACATCGACCCACCTATCTACTCACAGATGTCTTTGGAATAAAACCATCGAGAGCACTATGAATGCTGGAAAAGTATATTTATACGCCGGAAGAGATGAAGGAATGGGAAAAAAAGAATCAGCTAATAATGGATATACTTGAGATATCTCCCGAACAAGAAGAAAAGAAAGATTTTGTACGTTATTTAATACACCGCGAAAGATATAACGATTCACCATATTTTCCAAAAAAACAATTTGAAGCAGAATTTATTAAACGGAAAAAAGAAAAAGAAAGAAAGAAAAATGAAAAAGGCGATGAAGAAGATGTTCTTCCATTCTAGTGTATTAATTTTACATCCTCCATACTCCATTCTCAATTCTCAATTATAAGGAAAAAACGGCCTCTCGACCATTTTTTCTTATATCAATAATTAATTCATTTCTTCATGCTTTACGCTTCAAGCTATTTCCCAAGAATCTTATCGATCCCTGCAGTGAATGTCTCTAAAGGATACGCACCAGGAATCACGGTAAAGGTATTTGTAGTATTATCAATGATCACACTTCCAGGAGTTCCACTGATACCAAAAAGCGTTCTTCCCTCATCACTGGAATTAGCGATATCAGTAGCATGTTTTCCACTGCTCAGACATGTAGTGAATGCAGATTCTTTAGCACCCATACTCTTAGCTAAATCAAGAATAGCAGCGTCAGATTTATCAGCTAGATCAAACAATGCAGGAAGAAATTTGTAGAATGCTTTCGCTCCTGCAAGCTCTCCAACGCAGTTAGCAGCTTCAGCTAATTTTTCTGCAGCAGGATGAACAATATAATGTCTAAAGATGATATTCACATCATCGCCATATTTTGCTAAAAGTTGTTCTGAAATCTGATTATCGCTCTGTCTTTTACAGAAAGGACAAAGAAGATCGGAATAGACCAGAACCGTAACTTTAGCATTAGCATTTCCATCGATGAAAGCTCACTTTTTGATAGTAGCTAATGTAGAAGCATCAATACTTGTACCATTAGCTTCTGGTTGCACTTCATTGCCAGTATTTTGTGCTACAGTAGGTTGCTGAGCAGTATCACCATTCATCTGATCCAAAATCTGTTGGATAGCGGATTTCTGTTGTTCCTGATAACTAGCAGACTGATAAAGCTGCTGGACAAGTTTCATATTGTCACTACCGCCTACTTTCAATGTCTCTAACCAGAGAGAATCTCTTTTGAAGAAAGCGATATACACAAGCAAAAGGAGATTTAGCACCAAAAGAAGAACCAAATATGGCTTCCATTTGCAGTGCTTTGGTTGTTCATGTTCCATAATGCAAATAATTAAGAATTAAAATACAACACGCAATTATTGTTGTGGGACTGTTGGTTGTTGTTGATCAGCAGTTGGTTGTTGTTGAACAGCACCACCGTTCATTTGATCCAAAACCTGTTGGATAGCAGCTGTTTGTTGTTGTTTGTAACTATCGGATTGATAAAGTTGCTGAACC
>JBBABI010000072.1:0-6271 GCA_041679065.1 Candidatus Absconditabacterales bacterium | reverse complement strand
CAACAGGTGAATGTGTCAGCGTCCTGATGGATATTTCATTCACCAAAAAAGAGATAGAAGCGCTGGTCGAAAAAAATAATTGCTGTCTGGTACGAGGCGGTGGATTGGATTTAGCACCCGCAGATGAGAAACTGATCAGGGCTGCTTACCCCCTCTCTATGCAATCTTATTCCAGAACGGTTGTCAGTATTATGGCCAAAAAATATGCGATGGGAATCAATCATTCATTGATCGATATTCCTGTCTGACCTACCGCTAAAGTGCCAGATAGGAAAACAGCGAAATGGCTCAAGAAAAAATATGAATATGTAGGGAAGAAACTCTGAATGAAGGTTCACGTAGAGATTACGGAGGCGTTGCAACCTATCGGCGCAGGAGTCGGCGCGGTATTGCAGGTAAGAGAAGTTTTGAGAGTATTGCAGCAGCATAAACTCAGACCAGCAGATTTAGAAGAGAAAGCAGTCTATCTGGCAAGCAAAATCATTGAGCTTGTCGGTCTGGCTAAAGGCAAAGAAGCTCAGAAGCTTGCTTATGGGCAGCTTATAAGCGGTAAAGCATGGGAAATGATGCAGAAAATCATCAAGGTTCAGCACGGAAAGAATCCCAATATCACATCTGAGGAACTTATATTGGCTCCAAGCTCCAGAGATATCCAAGCGAAGATAAATGGGAAGGTGCAATATATCGATATGAAAATATTAAATGCTCTGGCTAGATCATTGGGTTCGCCTCTCGATCTCCAGGCGGGTATCTATCTGCACAAAAAGCTTAATGATGACGTAAAGAAATGAGAGATAATCTATACCTTATATGCTAACGATCAAAGTAAGATAGATTTGGCATTAGATACATTAGCTGATCAGAAAATTTACGAAATAAAATAATCTTTTAATCTTTTACTACTATTATGACCTGAATCATTGCAACATTATGACCAAAAAGTGCGAATAAGGAAATGATTCTGCAGCTTCATCAAGCAGGCGTAATTATTTTTAGATTAAACTTTGCTCATGAAACTATCCAATCATGAATGAAGGTAATGACGATGATTCGCAATAGAGAAAAAGAGATATGACAAAAAATCCATGTATTGATAGATGTAGAATGACCTGGGATCAGAACAGGGATTTTAACAACACCGATTGCTTACACTACATGAGAACAATTCAAAATTTTTACGAAAGAAGATATATCGGGAAAGAAATCCTTGTATTGTGATTATCCCTCATTGCCGGATGACGTGCATATCGGTGGTATCGTAAAGATTGATGCAGGACTTTTCAAAGTCAAAGTGCTGGGAAAATGACCAAACTTTATTTCAGTTCAGGCATTAAATGATTTTACTGTTGGTTCCAGAAGACATATCAATCTGCCTGGTGTTCACGTGAAGTTACCAAGTTTCACGGACAAAGACAAACAGGACGTGTTGTTTGCTATTCAGCAGAAATTAAATTATGTGGCACTCAGTTTCGTGAGATCCCCAGCTGATGTGCGTGAGCTGAGAGCGTTTTTAGATCTCCATGGAGGGAAGAAGATTCGTATAGTTGCCAAGATAGAGAATGAAGAGGGATTGAAAAATATTTCTGCTATTGCGAAAGAATCTGATATCATAATGGTAGCGAGAGGTGATTTATGAACCGAATTGCCGGTAGAAAATATCCCTGTCTATCAGATGGAAATTATCAATGCAGCGAAATTACAGAACAAAAAAGTTATCGTAGCCACAGAAATGCTGGAATCCATGATGCACTCCCTTTCTCCCAAAAGAGCCGATATCAGTGATATCTTTTTCGCAGTGATGCAATGAGCTGATTATGTGATGTTGTCGTGAGAAACTGCAGTGGGGGAGTATCCGGTAGAATGTGTGAAGATGATGAAAAAAGTGATTGAATCAGCAGAAAAATATATCTAATCGCCGTGAATTGTGTCTTTGCGAGCCTGCCTGTCCGGTAGGCAGGGAGTATTTCAACGACGAAGCAATCTAATCGTTTAAATAATGTGGATTGCCACGCCTACGGCTCGCAATGACACCTGTTAAACGATTTTCTTCTCTTTCCTGAAAATTTCCGATACATTATAACAGAATTCACAGAGCAAATAACATTGGTGCATGCTGATATGATCGAAGAATGATTGTCCTTCTTTGATGTTTTTGAAATCAATGGCGATATCTATCTGATAGTCAGCACTTCCTTTCCATTCTTTGAATTGTTTGCTATAATTTATGAGAAAATGGAGATCTGTTGTTTTTTCGTGTATGAGATAATCCCTTTGCTTGATGAAATCATCAGTCTTAATAACGAGATTGGAGGTAAGCGAATGAGCGAAGATATTCCTGATCAGTCTGATGATCTGATCGAAATCAAAAAATGATTTCCCAAGTCTTTTTTGGAGAAATTTCTGGAAAGCGATATTATTCTCTATGAGCTCTCTGGTTACACTGACAATTCATTTGATGGCACTCATCTCTACTAGGTACCCAAAAATATTTTTCTGATCGGGATGCGTAGCGATACCCTGAAGTATCTTTTCTACGTACTTTGTGTTGATATCAAACGTAGATTTTGTTCAGGTTTTGACTTTTACTTTCCCTAGCGGTTTAGCAAAAATACCTTTCTGGATGCTATGTTCTATATATTTGCCCAATAGTAAAAATTTATAATACGATTGGAGAAGAATAATGTTGTCGCGGACTTGAGCCATGGAGAAGAGGATTAGAAATTAAGAAATTATTTTTGTGATACTGATGGCGTCTTTGCGAGCCTGCCTGTCAGGTAGGCAGGGAACTATTTGGTGACGAAGCAATCTAATAATTCCACTGTCTGGATTGCTTCTCCGCCTATGCGGATCGCAATGACAATGCGATTATTCACTATACCATTTCTGGAATATCTTCCATTGTCCCTTGAGATGATCATATGCATCGATGAAGAAATTTTTTATATAATCGACAAAATGCTGTCATTGCTCTCCCATATAGGATCATCAGATGACGAAATTTAGTAATCGCTTGTTTATTTTCTTTTCAAAATGTTCAAACATCAGCGAAATCGTCAAAAATCAATAAAAATCGTACAAAGTTGTCAAAAATCGTTTTAGCTTATAGCATATTAGTAAAACAGATTACATTTATCAAGGGAAAAAAGAGCTGAATCGATTTATTGATCTGATTATGTATTAGAGATTCGTATTACGATTAAATGATTCCCGATTAAATAAATCCCTGATTCTCCATAAAAAAAGTGCCATCCCCCGGATAAGGGAATGACACTAATCAACAAACAAATAATCCAAAAAAACACAAAAACTTATTCGCATTAGCATACATATATATTATCACTTGTATTTCAAGATAAAAAAAACCATCCCGCTAAAAATCACGGGATGGGGTATGCGTAGGCTACATCAAAAAAAAATGAAAAAAATCGATCATTCGCTGACCTAACATATGCCAGCGAGTAATATACTCTATATTTTCTCATTGATTGCAAGAGGAAAATGAATTAAAAATTCTCTTGCAACTATCCCATTTAGGAAGTGATAGGAAATGGAAGCGCTCGGGGGGGTGAAAAGGCAATATTAAAGAAACGCTACTATTATGTCAAAAAAAGAATTGACAAATAAATAGAGATCGGTACAATCCCATTGTACGGATTTTTATTTATTAGCAGATGCAAATGAAGAAGGAAGAAATCATTAAACAAGAAATGGCTGTCTATCAGGATGCGGATTGAGGTATCTCAGTTGATATTGTCATAAGAGATGAAACAACTCGGGTCAGCCAAAAAGACATGGCTAAAGTTTTTGGTATACAAAGACCGGCAATTACCAAACATTTGAATAATGTATTCAAAGAGTGAGAATTGCAAGAAAATTCAGTTAGTTCCATTTTGGAACATACTGCAAGTGATGGTAAGAACTATAAAACGACGTTTTATAATCTGGATGCTGTTATTGCTGTATGATATCGTGTTAATTCTTCTAAGGCAACAAAATTCAGAATATGGGCAACTAAAATACTTAAAGAATATATTCTTAAATGATTTGCTCTTAATCAGAAGAGACTAGAAGAAACCAAACTCAATGAACTCGAACAAGTCCTCGCCTTGATCAAGAAAAATATCCAGCATGGCGAGCTTTCTCATCAGGAGACTGCCGGACTTCTGAATGTGGTCACGGGATATACGCATTCATGGATTCTTCTCCAAAAATATGATGAATGATCACTGGAGCTGCCAGCGACGCATGATGAGGATATCGCTGAGATAACCTATAAGGAAGCGATAAAAGCTATTACGGATATGAGGACAAATTTTTTGTTCCAGCAATACGTTTCTGAACTTTTTGGTATCGAAAGGAATAATGAATTTAAAGGGATACTGGAAGGCGTTTACCAGAAATTCGGAGGACAAGAATTATATCCGAGTGTAGAAGAGAAGGCTGCTCATTTATTGTTTTTTATCGTCAAAAATCATCCTTTCGCTGATGGCAATAAGAAAATCTGAGCATTTATGTTTTTATGGTTTTTAGCGAAGAACAATTGTCTATATGCTGCCGATGGTTCCAAAAAAATCGATGACCATACGTTAGTCGCTATCACCTTATTAGTAGCTACCTGTGATACTACCCAGAAAGAGATGATTATTAAATTGATTCTTAATTTCTTGGGATAGGCACATACGATTTTTTTCTATTTTGTACGACTTTTGACGATTTTGTACAAAAGATATTAATTCTCTTGCAATCGCCCCCCAATTTCCTATAAGCTTATACGAAATACCAAAGACAGTAGGTTGTCCGCCAAGTCGGACGGACATAAAACACCAATTCCTACCTAGGTTCGATAAGTACAAATATTTTTTTGTATGGACCTAGAAAAGGTCTTTTTTAATTTAAGAATTTTAAAATTTAAAATTTATTCACACAAGATGGCAATCAGTAAACTACAGAAAAAAGATCTTATCAAATGATATGTCAAAGATCTGAGTGATGCAAAGACTACTGTGATCGTACAGCAGACAGCTGTTCCCGTAAGTACAGCAACGACAGTCAGGAAAGAAGTCACTGCTCAGGATGGTAGACTTAATGTCGTGAGAAAGAGATTGTTTCTCAAAGCATTAAAAGATGCTGGATTAGAAGAGGTAGGATTAGAAAATCTTGAAGGATCAGTATTCGCTCTGTATTCCAAGGAAAATGAATTTGGTCCGCTCAAAGTCATCAATAAATATCTCAAAGAGTTTAAGAAAGAAAATAAAGGTAAGCAATTCAACTTCCTATGAGGATGGTTTGAGAAGAAACGGCAGAGTGGCGATTATGTCAACGAACTTGCTAATGTTCCTACCAAAGAAGAATCATACGCCAAATTGTGCTATCTCTTCAATTATCCGTTACAATCATTTGCTGTTGTTCTTTCTGAAATTGCGAAAAAGGGTTGAGAGGTAAAGATTGAGCCCGCCGTGGCGGGAGTTGAAGCTAAGGCAGTTGAGCCCGCCGTGGCGGAAGTTGAAAATTGAGAGGGTAAGGAAGAAACAAAAGAAGAGGTTAAGGCCGAATAGACGATTACCAAGTATACCAATAATGCTAACATATATCTTGTTTTAATTTATAATTGTTTCAATCAAATGGAATTGTCAAAGAACGCACAAAAGATACTGGAACTCGTGAAAGAGATGAGTGCAGTAGAATTAAACCAACTAGTCAAAGCTATTGAAGAAGAATTCGGCGTAAGTGCTGCTGCGATGGTAGTCGCATGAGGTGCTGCTGGCTGAGAAGCTGCATGACCTGCACAAGCTGATTCAGTAAACATCGAATTGACCGAGATTGGTCAACAAAAAATCGGCGTGATCAAAGTAGTCAAAGAATTGCTTGGTCTAGGGCTCAAAGAAGCTAAAGATTTAGTTGAAAAAGCGCCTACAATCATTAAAGAGAAAGTTAAGTATGAAGAAGCTGAAGGCATTAAAGCGAAATTGGAAGCAGAAGGAGCGACAATCTCATTTAAATAATATGCTAAGATTACAAGTGAAAAACTTGTATATTTGTTATTGGTTATTTGTTATTGGGCCGGACGCAAGTTTCCCCAATATACCAATACACCAATATACAATGAGTTACTTCATGTAAAGAAGAAATTTTATTTCTGCAAAAATCAAAATATTATGAGTATAACCGCAAGCGATGTTATCCAAGCACAAGCTCATATTGGTACACTCAAATCCGAAGCACATCCCAAGACCAATAAATACCGGTCTGAGGTGGTCAATGGTATCGCAGT
>JBBABI010000071.1:0-6302 GCA_041679065.1 Candidatus Absconditabacterales bacterium | reverse complement strand
TAAAATCACCCAATCTCCTCTAATTATTAATCTTCAATCCTATGCTCAACAATATCTATCTATTCACTTGAGAAGAAACCTATCTCCTGGATAAGGAGCTTTTTCGTCGAAAAGAAAACTTTGCGCTGAAATTCGGTCAGGAAAGTATTTTTGCGTTTGATTTCGAAAATCTGGATATGGGTATGGTGAAGCAGGCTATCTACGGCGGAGGACTCTTCGTCACCAAGAAGATGATCATCTTGCAGGGAATCCCGTATGAAGGGACCAATAGGCCATCCAAAGAGCTTCAGGATCAGATAGAAAAATTTGTAGATGATCTCATTGCCAGAGAAGGAAAAATCCCTGAGGAGACATTACTTGTCTTCGTAAGTACAAAGCCAGATAAAAGGATTAAATTCTATAAATTTCTGGAAAGGAATGCGGTCGTCAAAGAATTCAAGCAATACAAAGATAGTGAGCTCAAAGACTTCGTGATTTCTCAGCTTCCCGGTATCTTTATTCCTACTGATGTGATAGAATATTTTTTGATCAAGGTGGGGACAGATCTATATCGCATCCGGTTTGAATGTGAAAAGCTTAGCATCCGATGCGAAGAAAAAAAAGTGACAAAAATTGATCAGACGTTGATAGATAAGATAGTCTTTGGGCAAGTGGAAACCGAAGCCTTTACCTTATTGGATACACTCCTTTCTGATAAGAAGAAGTCCATCCAGATCATAGAAAAAATCCAGGAAGATGGAAAAGATCGGAATATGTTTGCAGGAATGCTGTATCGGTCTCTGAAATTATCGTTGTTTCTTGTCGATTTATATCAGGGAGGTATCAAGGATTCCAAAGCGATGGCTGCAATTATAGGTGCTAATCCTCGGCAGATTGCCAAATCATTTAAGAATATTGTCTATCTGCAATCTGTAGATGAGAAAATAAAAAATTTATATCGTGGTATCATGGACTTGGACTGGGGGATAAAGTCGTGAAAATATCCAGATAGCTATTTCCGACTTGGAGTTAAAAAATTGATTATGGGGTAAGGCAACTGTCATTGCGAGCCTGCCTGTCCGGTAGGCAGGGAGTTCTTTGGCGACAGCCTGTCCCACATTGGCGGGAAAGCAATCTAAATGAGTGAAATAATTAGATTGCCACCCACGCAGTCTCCGCATTCCCAGAGTAAATCTGCTGGGCAGGCTGTCTCTCCTCCGCGTTGGATCGCCTCGCAAAGACACAATTGTCTGAAAATTGTGCAGTTGAAATGTATTCCTGTTTTGATATTATTCATCGTATGAAAAAGATACTCATCATTCTTATCGTGTTTTTGTTCCTACCTTCTTTTGGCTTTGGCTATATGGAAGACAAACTTTTCTGTAGTCTTAATAATAAGGAAATCAAGATATCGCTCAACAAAGCTGATGGCTCGAGCTGTAAAGCATATATAGCTTACATAGAACAGACTATGAGGCATATAGCCAGAGATCTTTTTACTATCCAGGGATATATCAATCATAAGCAGGATGTCGATTATCGGCAGCAAGTTAAAAAGGAAAAACTTGCCATGATAGATAAGTTGCAAGGCGTCAGATTAAATGTCATTGCAAGCATGAAAGCGTTTGAATCCAATCTGCTCAAAAAGTCGATAGGTTATTTTGTCATCAAGGCGACACCGTATAGAATACAGCTTGTCCAATGACTTGCCAAACTTAATGCCTTAACTGGTACGATTTCTCCTGAGTTGCAGAGATACATGACGATCATGTCTTGACAGATCCAGACCATCGATAAAATAGGACAGGCAAAAACATTTGGAGAATTGATTCCTTTGCTTAATGGCTATATTTATTTCAAACAACAGCTTGAATGAAAATCTGACTAATCGCTTCAGGGAATGATATGCTTACCTTGTTCAAGTTCCTGTCAAAGTATGATCACGAATATGTCGTGTATTATGATTTTTCTCATCGGCCATATGGAGATAAAAACTTCGCAGAAGCGAGTTTACATGTGCAAGAGGGGATTAATTTTTTGATGGAGCAGGGCGTGGATAAAATTATTCTTCCTCCTATCTACGAACTCGCTTTGCTCGGTGGAAACGTGGAAATGTGGAAAGGTGGAAACCTTGTCTACCGGCAGGCAGGTATGGAAAAATGGAAAGATGAAAAGATTCTTCCTTTGTTTAAAAACTATCTGCTGGAGTATTGTTTCAATCATTCATTGGTAGGGAAAATTGGATTATTAGGCGATTACGCTGATGTAGAAGTAGTAGAAAGAATAATGAAGGAATTAGAGAAAGAATATGCACTTACTGATGCCCAAAAGGCGATCAAAAAGTTTCACAAGCCATTCGCGTATCGGGTCAAAGAAACGCCACTCTGGAAGTATTATCTTATCGGGATATCCTATTCCAATATTCTCATCAATAGAATCATTAAGTTTGATTTGAGATATTTTAAGGATGCTGCTGTCGATACTGTCATTCCTTTGAATTACGGGTATTTTAACTATCAAAATACGATCAGCAAATTTTTTAATTTCAAGAAAATCAGATTTCATAAACTTGAAAAACTTGAAAGCGTTTTTCAAGCAGTGATGAGTAACGAGTGACTAGTGACGAGTAAAAAATATTCTGTGAAAGTTTTCTATACTGGGCATGTTGATTTTCTCAAGAGAGAGAAGAGATTGATGCGATTATTGCAGAGAGGGAAGGGAAGTGAGGTTGAGATGGTGAAAGTTTAGTCTTATTTTATAGCATATTTTCTACAAAAAACCCTTTCTTGAAAGGGGTAATTCTGAAACAGAAAGACTTGACTTCTTCTCTCTAATATTTATAGTAGTGGTATGATTTTTACTAAATTTATAATTATTAATTTACCATGTTGCTCGAAAACAACAACCACACGTCAAAATCTAAGGTCGCCATATTAACTTGAGCTACAGGCGATTTATGACCAGATATCGCAAAACATCTTGCTTCTGCTGGTTATGTTTTGTGTTTGATCGGAAGGAATAAGGAGAAATTACTCAAAGTATTGAATGAACTCAATGAAACAAATCCGGGCAATCATACAATACATGAATGTGATATTACAAAAAAAAACCATAGGGATCATACCATTGGAGAAGTTGTAAGTGTCCATGGTACGCCTGATCTGGTAATCAATAACGCAGCTGTCATAGGCGATCCGAAACCGCTTACTGAATTCACAGAAGAAGAAATAGAAAAAATGATCAATACAAATCTTACAGGAACGGTATTGTTTACGAGAAAAGTTATTCTGGAGCTTTTGAAATCCTGATCGCAATGCGAGTTCCTCACTGTCGGTTCTACCGCTGGATTGTATCCGTATCCTGAAAGGTCTATTTATGCTTTGACCAAAGCCTGACTCAAAAATTTTGTAGAATCTATCGGTCCGGAATATAAAGAGCAATGAATAAAAACCAATTATCTCTGTCCTTGACCCACAGAATGAATAACCATAAATAAGGTGATACAAGATAGAGCTGATCTTAAAATGATGTCGTTTGAACAGATGAAGAAGAAATTCTCATCAATTGTCAGCGATAATGGAGAATTGCTGACTAAGGAGGATTTGCTATGAGCTATTGACCATATCATCCATGGTGATTTGGATCGTCTGGCTGGAGAAGTTCTTGCCTGACATACGATATGATTTGATAAGGAGGGCATCTATGATGCATCCAATGATAAGGTGATAGAAAAAAATGAAGTCATAAAGAATATTCCCAAAGAACAATGAATACAATATGACAAAAGAAGATATCTTCTGAAATTCTCTTGAGATAAAAAAGAACAAGAGAAATCTAAAATCCTATACATGAAGTTCATAAAAAGTTATTTACACAAAACCACTAAATATGCGGCAATCATCGCATTCCTTTTCCTTGCAGGCAAGGCCGTAAAAATCAATCAGAAGGCGGAAAAGTTCATTGCTGATTTTAAGGAGCGGGAATATAAGATAAAAGATTTTGACTACGAAATAAAGAGGTTGGCTAAAGAGAAATATGGTGTCGATGATTTTGATGCCTTGGAGCAGAGTAATGATAAAGACGCATATGAACTTTGATGCAAGATATATGATGAGGCGCTGTACAATATGAGAAGTTTCTATGATAAATGATTTAAAATAAAATATTTGGAATTGGATAACATGGATCCATATATAACACGTGATGAGATATAGATTATTTTCTGGATTGCTTCGTCGTCATTTCATTCCTTCTCGCAATGACAATTAAAAAAAATCTCCACCGTTGCAGAGATTTTTTATAGTGAATTAAGAAACTATTTCTTGATCTTTACTGCAGCTCGTCCGACTAATTTCTTAGCTTTCTTGACGACTTTTTTCGCTTTTTTAGCTTTCTTAACCTTCTTCTTAGCTACTTTCTTAACTTTCTTTACTTTTTTCTTAGCTACTTTCTTAGCTTTTTTAGCTACTTTCTTTACTTTCTTTGCAGCTTTCTTAGCAACTTTTTTTACCTTCTTGACTGCCTTCTTAGCAACCTTTTTTTTAGCTTTTTTTGCCATTGGTGTGTGATAATAAAAAATAAAAAGAATTGTACATTCTCCTTCAAAAACATTTTTATGTTTTTGATTGAAGAATGCGTAGTTACTACCGCAACAATTCCTCGTTATAGTGCTTCGGCATTATTTGGGTAGTAAGTAAACGCATTAGTTATATGCTATTTTATGCAGAATGCAAGGGAAAAAATGAATAATGAATAATTAATAATGAATAATGATGGTGTTTTTTTGACTTAAAAAAAGGGCGACTGGTTAAGCCTCCCTTCATAATTATACAATAATTTTTTTACCTTTTGTTGATGAATTCTTTTTTGATGGCATGTCCGATGAAGGTCAGGAGAGCTGCTATTATCAGCGTTTTCACGAAGTTTATGCCGACAAAAGTCAGTATCTCCCTATCTGTCACGTAATGCACACCTGGAGCTGGCGCTTGATTCCAGAACATCAACGTTATGAATGCTACCCATATGAATATGATGATAGTCATGGTCATCAATATCTTGTATGAGAAGTGCATCGTCTGTAATGCTCCTATCATAAATGGTATCGCTCCGAAAAACACGAATATGGATGCTGTGATTAGCGGATCTTCCTTTATGTTTGCGTTTATGACAAACATTTCTATCAGAAATATGATCGGAAGAATTATAATCAAGGTAATCGCCTTTCTTTTTGTTTCCTGTTTTTTCCTATAAGGATCTGGTTCTGCGACCTTGAATCCTTCCCATAAAATTTTTTTTGTCATATTTTTTTTTGTTTTGGTTGTTTGATTTATATATATATTCTATCGAAAGTCAATCTTTTTGCGATGAGTCTCTTGCTCCCGGGAGGAAATTGGTAACAGTCGGCTTTTTGCCTGCGCTTTTGAAAATTTGCTCCCGGGAGGAAATGAGCTGATGGATTTTTTCGGTTGTTTTCTGAGTCCATTTTGATATAGTAAGTTGCCTTTAATTTCTATGGTATTTTTTATCATTTCTCTCATCGTATGTTTAATAATATTTTGAAATTTATTTCCTGAGATTACAATCAGAACCAGATCAATAAGATACTCCCTCTGATACCTGCTATCAATGCTTTCTATGCCGAATATGAAGCTCTTTCTGATGAGCAGGTCAAAGCAAAAACCGAGGAATTCAAGATCAGACTTACCCAGTGAGAAACCCTTGATGATATTCTGCCTGAAGCTTTTGCTGCCGTTAAACAAGCTTGCAAAAGGATGGTCGGTCAAGAGATCGATGTCAAAGGAGAGAAACAGACATGGAATATGATACCGTATGATATGCAGCTACTTGGTGGTATCATTTTGCATAGAGGTATTATTACCGAAATGAAAACCTGAGAAGGAAAAACGTTGGTCGCTGTCCTGCCTGTCTATCTCAATGCTTTGCTCGGCAAGGGAGTACATGTCGTCACGGTCAATGATTACCTTGCTTCCCGTGATGCACAATGGATGTGATATGTTTACAATTGGCTCGGACTCAGTTGTGGTTGTGTCACCAAAACGGTACCCTTGCACAAAAGAAGAGAAGAATACAGCAAAGATATCACGTATATAGAAAATTCAGAGCTCGGATTCGATTTTCTGAGAGACAATCTCGTGAAGTCCATGAATGAAAGATCTCTAGTATGGCGTCCGCTACATTATGCTATCGTGGATGAGATCGATAGTATCCTGATCGATGAAGCAAGGACTCCATTGATTATCTCTGAAGCGAATGAAGAAGCGACAGAAAAATATGTCTATTATGCAAAGATAGCCAGTAGCCTG
>JBBABI010000070.1:0-6332 GCA_041679065.1 Candidatus Absconditabacterales bacterium | reverse complement strand
GTCGATAAACTAATAAAAAAGAAGTCGTCAAAATAATTTTATTCTCTCATCCACAAACATGAAGAAAAAGATTCATCGAACGGTTTTTTTAGGATTCCTCTGATTCCTTGGCCTTTTAGGATTTTTGGGAAAGTATAATCCATGGAATTATTTAAACTTCTTATTGTTTCTCAATTTCCTCCATTTCCTGGAATTTTTCAACCAAAAGAAATCTTAGAAGAGAAAGCAAAAGATGATCGAAAAAGTAGATAAGCCCCATCACTAATAATTCATTTATAAAGTCAGCAGTGATATATGATAGAAGGAGGAAGCGCAAAGATTGATATTGCCAATATCCCAGAGTGGATTAGACCTTATGTCGAGGCTGAACAAAGTGGCACCTTACCACAATACTACCTCAAGAGATTGAAATATTTTCGTGATGAGTGGTCGGATGATTTGCCATCAGTTGACGTAAGAACATTAGCAACTCTTGATGAAAAAGGCCATTTTGTAGGTGATAAGTATAAATGCAGGGGCAATTATATCGTTGGGTTTTCTGCAACACTTTCAGCAGCAATTGATGATAAAATCATCAAGCCCGAACTTGTAAAAAAAATTTGAAATTTTCAAAATCATGATTTTAGTTTTCATCATGGAAAGTTCACAACCCAGGAAGAGATCAATATGATAAATCAGATTTTGGCTGAGGTGATACAATATCTAGAGGTAATGATAGGAAACAACACTAAAGAACAAATCCTTGATGTTCTTAAAGAAAAGAAAAAAGTCGGCGAAATATATGAATATCAATCTTCAGCAGATAAGGTACCGGCAAAAGTAGTGATAAAACAGATCATAGTGCGCAAGAAAAAAATCAGAATCGAGATCACGAGAGACTTAATAAACGGACTGAATCCATTCCGAGCAGATCCAGAGGAATTAATGTAATGGAAAGTATTATTTTTTTGAGATATAAGAAACTTTAAGTCACACTCATTCTTATGCTAAGAACCATCGTCATTTCAGATGTACATATTGGAAAACCTGATGCTCAGACTAAGAAGTTTCTGACATTTTTAGAGAAGAACCCTTGCAAAAACCTAATCATAAACTGAGACTTGATTGATGATTTATACGTCAAGTTTTTCTGAACATGGAGACAGAAACACAGAACAATCATTGAGCAGCTAAAAGCAATCTGCGAAAAAAATCAGACCAAGATATTTTACCTTCAGGGCAATCACGAAATAAAGGACAGGCAAGAAACAAAAGGATTTAAAAGACAAAAAGATTTGATCTACACGTCAGGAGAAAAAAAATATTATATCTGTCACGGGCATCAGTTTGACAAAGTAAATTACAAACATCGAGGCATATCATATCTTGCATTCTTCTGATGAAGCTTAGTTGGACTAATCAATAGAATCTATAAGGCGACAAGACAAAAGCTCTGATATAAACCACAATCTCTAATGACACCTATAAAGCATTTGGCAAAGGTTTTCATCTGAGGCAATAGAAATATCGACAGAAAAATCTATGCAAAAGCTATAGAGAAAAATTGCGATGGGATTATTTGTGGACATTTTCATGAAACAGAAGAACGTTACATAGGAAAGATCCACTACCTTAATTCATGAGAATGGGTTGAGACATGCTCTGCTATTATAGAAAGTCAGAAATGAGATTTGGAAATAGTTTTTCCATAAGTGGAGCAGGAGTATTCCTGACTTTTTAGTATAAATAGCTACACATTTTTTTTAATTATGCCTTAAAAAAAACTACCCTCTGGCAGTTTGAATTTCTAATTTTCAAAATACTCATTTCTAAATACTTCAAAAAAAACTCCATCATTATTCATTGTTAATTATTCATTGTTCATTCTTTTCCAAAACCCAATTCTATCACGGTTGGCACTTTCACTACTTCCGCATTCACATCTACGACATCCCTCTTGAAAGCGCTGCTATGGATAGCATCCCGATTCTGCTGTTTGTAATCCAGCATCTTGGTTTTGAGGATTTCAAATTGGAAAGAAATAGCACTGAGCTTTTGATTTTCCTTCCTGAGGAAATATCCGCGAGTAGAGGAGAGGTTGATGAAATACAGATAACAAAATCCGCAGGCAGCCAAAACCAACATAAGGAGAGAGACTTTGATGATTTCCATGACACCGTCATATTTCCTGTATTTATGCAAAAAAGATCCATAGATATTGGATAAGGGATTTTTCTGGATAAATGCAAATGTCTTCATGTATGGAATTAGTCTGTAAAGTCGTAAAGTCCCTCAGGTCTATCAAGTCTCAAAAAAACTCCGCCATTATTCATTATTAATTATTCATTCTTTTCCAAAACTCTCATCTTCGCGCTTCTCGCAGCTTTGTTCTTCGCTACTTCGGTATAATGAGGGGCAATCACTTTCTTGGTTAACAAGGTGTAATTTCATGTATCAGCTAACGCTTGGAAAGCCTGTTTGACTAATCTATCCTCAATGCTGTGATAACTTAATATTGCACATCTGCCTCACGAATTCAAGACCAAAGAAAACTTTTTTAAGAAAGTATCCAGATTGTTAAGCTCTCCATTTACTTCTATTCTGATCGCCTGAAAGATAACAGCAACAGCGCTATTCCCCAGACCACACAGACCCAGCACTTTCTTGAGATCAAACGTAGTAGAAATCAGATGTTTTCTCCTTTCAGAGACGATGGTATTCGCGAGTTCTTGTGCCTTGTCTGAAGTAAAGTCGGCATAACGGACAAATAAGGACTGTAAGTCTGAAGGCGTATACGTATTGACTACATCCGCAGCAGTTCTCGTCATTCCCTGATCAAATCTCATATCCAACGGCGCATTTCCCTTCAACGAAAACCCACGCTCCGTCGCCAGAAAATGTTCCAGATTCACGCCCAAATCCAGCAGAATAAAATCAGCTTTTTTATTTCATACAACCGTATTAATATTCGCATATGATTCATGTAAACCAACAAAACGTTCCTTCATTATTCATTGTTCATTGTTCATTCTTCATTCAGCTTTTTGCAACATAAAAGAATCGACATCTAGTCATATAACACAAGCTTTGGGAACTTTTTGCAAAAAGCTGATAGCATGTCCTCCATGTCATAATGTTCCATCGACAATAATCTTCGCCCCTTCTGGAACGAATGACAACAC
Source organism: Candidatus Absconditabacterales bacterium (assembly GCA_041679065.1). Taxonomy (GTDB): domain Bacteria; phylum Patescibacteriota; class Gracilibacteria; order Absconditabacterales; family Absconditicoccaceae; genus CAJBLF01. The sequence continues at coordinate 3,171 of JBBABI010000070.1, read as the reverse complement.
TTCTTTCAACAGCACTGGCGAATGAATGATCATGAAAATTCTCTCAGATAAAACGATTACGTTATTATCCATTCGTACCAGAAAAACAAGACGAGCAAATGTTCTAGGATTGAATTTTACCTTCTTTTCCTTATCTTCATCAAATACAAAAGTAATAACATAAAAAATAAGCTATGAAAAAGATTATCTCAAGCATGCTGATTGTGGTATTCGCACTCCTGGCATGCAACCAAAACGACAAGGAAAGCAAAAATGTTTCACCCAAACAGACGGCAACAGTAGGGCTTTTCAAAATTCAATCCAAAGAGAAGTCGCAAGATATGGTAGACCATCATCAACACACTGCCCCGTGCCAAGGGATTCGCCTACAATGCTAATCCTGGAGCATCATATGGGGAAATAATATACTGTCTGAGTGATACCCTTGTGCTCACGCTGCTAAAAGAAAAAAGACTTCAACTCTATCAATTCCAAAAAAGAACTGATGGCGGCGGATATGATCTGCAACCAGAAGAAATCATCGTTGTAAAAGATTTTCTGTAAAAAAAGTAACGAATTAATAAGGAAGTTTGGTTTTTCCCAGACTTCTTTTTTTATTACGATTGATATTTTCATCGCTTTCCTTATAGTCCTTATCGAATAGTGATACTTCAAAAAAACATCCATCATTATTCATTTTTCATTATTCATCATTCATTACTATGAAAATAGGTTTAGTCTGAGCCACCAATGTCGGCAAATCCACGCTCTTCAATAGGCTCATAGGCCAATTCAGGGCAATTGTTACCGATATTCCCGGTACGACAAGAGATATCCTCCACCACGAAACTGATCTTGAGAAAATAGGAAAGGTCACTTTTCTCGATAGTCCCGGGTTGCTGGATTTCAAGGAAGAACGGATATATATCCAGAAGATTATCGATGAATCAGATATCCTTCTTTTTATCATCGACGACACCGTCGGCATAACAGGAAAGGAACAGCATATCTTATGATATATCATGGACAAAAATAAAAAGCAGAATACTATTCTCGTAATCAACAAAATTGACGTTAAGTACAAAGAAAACGAAACCGACCTCGCCATGAGCGATTATTACGACTTATGATTCAAACATATCATCGGCATCAGCGCCAAAAAAGGAAGAAATCTGGATATCCTTAAAGAAGAAATCCAACACCTTTCCACATTTCCACGTTTCCACGTTTCCACTACGAGCAAAGCAAGTTTAGAACGCCCAAAAGGCATCCCTATAGCGATCGTGTGAAAGCCCAACGTCGGCAAATCCACCCTCCTCAATAAGCTCATCGGGAAAGAAATGTCCAAGGTAGAAAATATTCCCAATACTACTCGTGATTATATCACTGCCGATGTGAAATATAAAAACACCATGTACACCTTTTACGACACTGCAGGGATCGCCAAGAAAGGAAAAATGCACGAAATTGTAAAAATCGCCTACCAGAAAACACTAGACATGATCAAATATATCAGACCTATCATCGTGTTTATGATTGATGCCACCGAAGGGATTTCTCACAGAGATATGACTATCTTTCAAGAGGTGCAGATCCAGGCGCTGCCTATCATGTTCTGCGTCAACAAAAGCGATCTGGTATCTAAGAAGGAGATTCAGCTCAAAGAAAATATGGTCGTCGCCAATCTTGATTTCGCCAAATATATCCCCGTCATCCCTATTTCAGCCAAGACAGGAGCTGGCATTGATAAGATTTTCACGATAGCCAAAGACGTGAAAAAGGAGGCCGAAAAGAGAATAGAGACTGGACTGCTCAACAAAGCCATCAACGCCGAATACATTTCCAGACCCCCAAGATTTCCCAAAAACAAGATTTGTAAAATATTATATATTACGCAGACAGATATCAACGCACCGACGTTCGTCGCCTTTATCAATCACAAGGATAGAGCAAACTTCGCTTTCACGAAACGATTGGAAAATTCTATCCGCAAACATTTCAATTTTATCGGGACCCCCATAGTGATCAAATTCAAAGACAGAGAAGAAAAGAAAGAAGAGAAATTGCAGCAGACAGATCGAGAACAAGTCGATCAAGGAGGTAGAACAGCGAAAAAGAGCAAGAAAAAATCTACGACACGCATGCTTATGAAGACCAAATCACATACCAAGAATGAGCCAAGACACCGCAGGTCATCAAGCAGCAATAAAGTCGAGCGCATCTGATGACAATAGAATCCATTCGTCATTCCAGCGCAAATCGTGTCTTTACGAGAATCGTGTCTTTGCGAGCTTGCCTACCGGCAGGCAAGCCGATCCGCCTAGGCGGAGAGGCGTGGCAATCTAATGATCTTACTATTTAGATTGCTTCGTCGCAAAAAAATAGCTCCTCGCAATGACTATCAAAAAAACACCTCCACTTTTCCACTCTTCCACCTTTCCATATTTCAACCTTTTTCTATTCCACTGGATTCGCTATCCTATAAAACATAATCATCACATTTTGCCTTTTCTCGTACATAGTGGGAGTATCTATTTGTTTCATAATGCCGCTTTCTTTGAGTGCTTTGAGATGAGCAGTATACCATTGCCCTGCCTGACCATTGTAAGCACTTCACCAAAGCAATCTGGAGAGCATAGTCCCAAACTGCGCTCTCGTCAAAATACCATCAGGAGAAAAAACTATATCAGGAGTACCATTACTCTTCAATCACATAATACCAAGCTGACATGCCGTCTTTGCATAACGCTGCATTTCGGCAGTTTGATTTTTCATATCGACAAAATTGCATTTCTTCGTAGCATCAGGATTTTTTCATAGAACATTGATAGCAAACTGTGAAATCATTTTAGCTGTATATTTTCTCAATACCAATCAGGCAGGATTAGTATTTTGTATCGGACACTGCGTAGTAATCCCCATACCGTAAGAGAAGCTGAACGCTTGGGTGACTTCAGCAGAATACGGAGAATTGTCCACGGGACAGGCATTTTGCAATGCGTGGACCTCTGGCATATCTATCATGATCCCACTAATGACCAATCCACTATAGGAAGGAATTTCAATAACATCTCCTGTAGATCATCCATTACTGCCACCTCATCATCCACCTCATCACCCTCATCCATTATCACCAGAACCGGGAGCCGTGATCACGAGTCCCGCGCCAAACAGCGATGCGATTCCCCCACG
>JBBABI010000069.1:0-6431 GCA_041679065.1 Candidatus Absconditabacterales bacterium | reverse complement strand
TAAGAACAAAAGCGATGATGCCGCTGATAGGCACATGACCATTATAGTATCCTTGCTGGTTCATGGCAAAAAGTTGTGGATCCATCGTTCTTTTCATTACCAATCTTGGTGCTCATACTTTTTTGCTTGTCATCTGATGGAGGAAATAATCTTTTCCGAAGGTAGAGGTGTAGAAGGGGAGTCATCACTTTTTAACCAGTTCGCAACTAACTAAACTATCTTTCCCTCAGCCTAATGCTACCATGATTTGTTTGCTCTCACAAGCGAAATGCGCATGCAGAAAGTCAAAATCCTTCGCTTCTTTGGTATTTTCAAACTGCACCACTTCTTTGGGTGAGATATTATTTCTATAAAAATATTCTCCCAGTCCGTTGAGATAAAACGCCTCCCAAAAAGTAATCTGATCCGGAGTCAGAAATCAGCTTTCTATCATGAGTTTAGCTGTCGGACAGAGTTTGTAATAGCTGATCCCTACAGCCAGAGAAAGGTGGAAGAGGAGATGATTCATAACGCTAGGATCTGGGTTCGTGAGAGGTTTTCGTCACAAGCAGGAGAAATCTATCGTTTCCGTAAATTTCACCTCATGATCAAAACTATACCTGAAGCTTGCGCTCAGAGTTTGCTGATCAAAATCAAAAGATTCAAAAGTGAAATTCTGCAATGGTTTCATGGTGATGAATCTACTTATTTGCTCCAAAAAATCAATACGATGGGAGAACTGTCGTTCCGGCGTTTAAGGTTTACAGACGAAACCTATATGGATTCCCGTTTTCACGGGAATGACTTGTTTTTCAAATTGCATTTTCATCGATAATAATTACTTTTATTATTGTTTGTTCATTTGTTATTGATAATTGGAGATTGATTCCAAAATTCTTAAATTTTAAAATTAAAAATTATATGTTTCATGATTGATTTTTCTCAATTACAGAATAAAAATATCGCCATTCTCTGATTTGGGCTGGAAGGGAAATCCACACTCAAATTTTTGATGGACCATCATGTTGATTTCAAAAACATTACCATATTGGATGCTAATCAGGATTTGGACAGTCATGAACATGTCAAAACAGTCGTTGGACAAGAATATACGAGAAATCTCGGTCAGTATGATGTTATTTTCAAATCTTCCGGGATACCCCTATCCGAAGAATTGATCCCCCATCAAGAGAAAATTATGACGCAAGTGCAGGTATTCTTTGATAATTATCCTGGTAAAGTCATCGCTGTCACCGCGAGCAAAGGCAAATCCACTATTGTTTCATTGGTTCATGCATTATTGAAAAATGCCGGCTATCGCACTAAATTGGTAGGAAATATCGGGACGCCTGTGTTCGATGAAATCTCATTTACTAGAATCACCCCTTCCCCTTCTTTACCCACTGTCGTGGACAAGTCAAAGAGGGGCGCCCTAAATGTAGACAATTGAAAGCCTCCTTTGGTAAAGGAGAGCCTGTCCCGGTCCACCGGGATGCTGAGCGAATGCGAAGCGGAGGATTCTGATTCTCTTGATTTTGTTGTCATCGAACTTTCCAGTTATATGCTCCAAAACCTTAGAAAGAAAAATTATATTTCCATCCTGGGAACCATTTTCCCTGAGCATCTGGATTGGCATGGATCCTTTGATAAATACGTCGATGCTAAGTTAAATATTTTAAATGATTCCGAGATCAATATCGTCTACGAATGAACGCTCCAGAACTACAACCTGGAAGAAAAATATACGAATCTGATTCCCTATGGTCGTGAGTCCAGATATTCACGGTCAAGTAATTATTTCACGAGAGACGACAAACAGCTATTCCCTATCAGTGAGAGGAAAATCCCCTGAGATCATAATCTGGAAAATATTACGGCTATCATTGCATTGGCTGATGTCTTGAAACTTCCTGATGAGGTAATTCATCAGACTGTTCGTGATTTTCAGTGATTGCCACATAGATTACAGGAAGTGGGGGAGTATAATGGTATCCGCTGGATAGATGATGCAATTTCCACCACACCAGAAAGTACTATCCAGGCCATCAAATCATTTGAATGACAGATTGATACGATTTTTCTTGGCTGAACCGATAGAGGGTATAATTTTAACGAATTAGCGAAATATATATATAAGAATGGCATCAAAAATATCGTTCTTTTCCCTGATTCCGGGAATAGGATTTTTGAAGCATTACTGCACTGAAATATCGGAACATTAAAAATCATGGAGACAAGTTCTATGCAGGAAGCGGTGAGATTCGCTTATAAACATACCGAGAAAGGAAAGATTTGCCTCCTTTCTACAGCATCTCCAAGTTATAGCATGTGGAAGAATTTCGAAGAGAAGGGCGATCTGTTCCAGGAATATATAAAGGAAAGTAAATAAGAGTGTCATTCCGGCGCCAAGTTTTGCAGCCGGAATCCAAATCGAGAAAATGTGGATTCCCGTCTTCACGGGAATGACGATTTATTTCATAATCATTCACGCAATGAAAAAACTGTTCGTACCAGTGTTGGCTGTTTTTATGATGTTAGGTATCTGTTCAGCTCATCAGCCGAGAATCGAATTCGATCAATCTCATCCTGAGACGAACCCTGTCGTAGTAAGCAATCCAGAAATCTCTCAAGCATTTTACGGCGATCTTCAAGGTCAGCCTGATTATTATCAGATCACTTCTGACACCTGATTTCTTCTCTATGCTAATATCGTAGTGCCAGACCTTTCAGGGAGCAGGACGGATTTTATAGTCGAATTATTTAATGGTAGTTCACTTCTTACAAGGTTAGATGGGACTCAAGTCCAGTGGTCAGGATTTTATGAACCTTTTGCAGGTGATCAGTACCTTCGATGACCTGCCCGGGAGCAGCAGGTTAGTTCATGAACATATACCATCATAGTAAGCAATCCCGGCAATCAAGGGAAATATTCCTTAGCTATCGGTAAGATAGAGAGCTTTAATCTCAAAGAAACCATCCATACCTTCAAAGTCCTCCCTCAGCTCAAAACTCAGTTTTTCAATAAGCCGGCATGGACTATAGTTGATAACAAAATCTGACTCTTTCTGGGTATTGGCTTGCTTGTTTTAGTGGGAGTGATATTCATTATTGTTCGTGGTATAAAAATGTTGACAAAGGGGTAATTTGCCTTGATTTTCATATGTAATTCCTTATAAGAATAAGGTAAAAAAAACCAAAAAAAAATTATGGAAAAAAAATCAATTGGCGTGTTTGATGCCAAACAACTCCTTCTTTTAGAAGGACGGAATGAAATTCTTGAGTTTTCTACGCAGCATGAATTTTTTGTGCTTCGTCTTACAAAAGAATTAAAAGACCATCCTGTGGTTAAGGAGATGCAAATGAAGGCCGCTGGCTATCATTTCACTCATCTAGCTTTTGTTGTCAATGGAAAAGGAACAGAAAGGTTTAAAGACATTTTTCATCGTTCTAGTTCTTACATTGATGATCGGATGTTCTCTCACAAGAATCTCAAGAAGTTGTTTGAGCATAAAGAAACGTTAGACATGTTTGAACTAATCAAGGCAAATCTTGGAGAAATCCAGGTCAGGGGTGTAAAACACCTGAGAGTCAGAGCTAAACATGGTATTGTATAGTATTGTTAAGTAAAAAAGAAGGGGAGATTGACTTCAATCTTCTCTTTTCTTTTTCTTTGAAAACCAGAAGGAAAAAAGTATAATCAACCTACTATCGTTTTTTTTACCTATGTAGCCAAGCAATCTATGCAAGAATCGGCATTGGTTCTTATTGATTATCAGACGGAATGGAGAAATCCAGAATCCGAATATTATGTAGGCGATCTCGTAGATATAGTCAGTAAAGTAAATTTTCTGATCGACTTCTGCAAAGCCAGGAAATATAAGATCATTTTCACTAAGCACGTAGAGCCTGATGCTCCTGAATATTTCAGCAATACCACCCAGATCATTCCTGAATTGAAATTATCAGAGGCCGATGTAATCATCGTCAAACATAAGATTAGTCCTTTCTACAAAACTGAACTTGATAAAGAATTGGAAGGCGTGAAAAATGTGGTAGTCTGATGAATTTTGACGAATCTCTGCGTCAGAAGTTTCATCCAGGAAGCATACGATAGAGATATGAAAATCACTGTCATCAAAGATTGCTGCGCAGCGCACAAACCAGAAATACAAGAGCAGACCTTTGCAGATCTGCATGATACCAGAGAAGAGATAGAATTCATCAATTTCGAAGAATTCGTGGAATAAAAAAAATTGTGTCTTTGAGAACTTGCCTACCGGCAGGTTTACATACCGAAGGCATGCAGGCCGATCCGCCTAGGCGGAGAGGTGTGGCAATCTAATCATCTGGATTGCTTCGTGCCTCGCAATGACAATTACTTAATAAATCTCTGAAAATCATCTATATTATCAAATGATTTATATACCGAAGCGAATCTGACATAAGCCACAGGATCCGCTTTTTTTAATGCTCTCAAAACATCATCACCGATTTCTTTAGAAGTGATTTCCGTTTTGTCCGTCGTCCATTCCGATTCTAGATTGTTGATGATACTTTCCATATCTTCATCATTGATATTTCTTTTTGCGAATGCGAGTAGGAGCGCTCTTTTGAGCTTATCCCTGTCATAAAGCTGTTTCTCGCCATTTTTTTTGATGACCATCAATTCAGTAGTTCATTTCCTCTCAAATGTGGTGAATCTATTTTGACAAAATTCGCATTCTCTTCTGCGCCTGATGCTTTGGCCATTATCTATGACTCTAGAATCAATGACTTTGGTATCCATATTTTGGCATTTTGGGCATTTCATTGTTTCACTTGATATAATATAAAAACTTTAAATGATTATTTACATGGCCTCAGATTGCCTCAGGTGGCCTCACATAGTCTCAGGTTGTTAGTTTATATTTTTTTAAAAAAAACTAATATAACAATCTGCAGCAACCTGTGGCGGTCGCCTAGGCGACCTGTGCGACAACCTGCGGCTATTTCTCTTATTTCGGAATTAAGAATCTTTTATTATAATAGGTGATATTCTTCAGAAATCAAGTAAATCGAATGAAATCTTCCGTGCTGCATCTTTTGGTAATCTCATCCAGCGTCTTATTCCCAGTAAAATTCATCCAGTTCTCCATAGCGATCCTCAGATATTCCTTGTTGTCGTCCAATTCTATCCATTGAATGATGATTTCCTGAAACGTATCAGCGACCTGCTCTATGACTTTCGTGATTTTCTCAAGATATTCATCATCAATATGAAGGATATTCTTGATATATAGGTGTATCAAAAGATCTATATTGAGTTTCTTGATGTTTGTTTCCTGATTACGCAGAAATGCTCTGTACAAAAGCAATCCCAGAAGCGTTTCTCTGACACTGGCAAAGATTCATACGATTACCATATCAGAGTAATTGGCAGATAACTGTATTCTGGCTCCATGGACATATTGATAAAAGCTTTGCGCAACTCGGAAATCAATATTATAAATATTCTCTTTGATGTGGAAAATATCCTGATCGGATAAACTTTTTTCAATATCAGAAACAAAATCCTTGAGATCAACGAGATGCTGAGCAATGCCTCCATAGACCCCTTTCAAGAATGTCGCCTTGGGGCTAGTTACTAGATCGGAAACTTGTTTGCCCAGAAGCACTCTAAAAAGATCCAATATTTTTTTATGCTTAAGATAGATCCTGATATCTTTGGGATTGATATCCTGCAAGGTGATGGCAAGGAAGTTTTCATCAAAGGATTTCAATACACTGATATTGGAATAGATATTTTTGGTGTTTGGTCTATTTGGGAGTATAAATTTCTGTTTCCCAGCTCTGACATTATCTGCAGTATATTTGTAATAGAAGACATTCTTCCCATATTGCTGCAGAAGTTGACCATAATAGTTGAGCGTATAATTTTTGGGCGCAAGATTGTCCGTGGTAGCAAAGATTTTCTGAATAAGCGGCTTTTTGAATAATCTGAGAAAGTAATTATCACCTCTGGAAACCCAGAATCCTCAGATGAGCGTTATATAGAAATTCAGAATTTTCTCCATGAGTTTGGATTCCTTTTTTATCCTTTCGGGGATCTTGAAACTTTCGATGTTTTCTATGTCTTCACCGATAGAGGACATGAGATCATCCAGATCTTCCGTGATCTCTTTGCGATCCTCATCCCTAAAGACGGTGATGATATATTTATACACACCTTGAAAAAACTTCTTTTTGAAATGCCTATAATCAGTGATATACAAAAGGAAATTTTCCAATGCGCTGTCATCTTTGCGGAAATGATGAATGAATCCATCGAGGATTTTTTTATCATAGAGTTTGGCGATGATAGTTTCCGTGACCAGAAACATATCCGCATCCAAAAAAAGATATCTGAGGAGAATATCTGCCGGCAGGATATGCTGAAGGATTTTTGCTTCCAATGGAGTGATATTGGTTGCAGA
>JBBABI010000068.1:0-6483 GCA_041679065.1 Candidatus Absconditabacterales bacterium | reverse complement strand
CCGGTTGACTCAAATGCTAAAATACTTTCATCAACGGCAATGATGCATGAAACTACTGATGATCAAATAAATACTGATATCGGTGAGATGCAGGAATAATGGCCATGAATAAAATAGACATACAGCAATGTTTAGGTGGACATAGCATTGACTGTACTGTATTTGGTTTTAGAAAGTTTCGCATTAGATGGTGGGTGGCGTCTCGATTGATTCGGTTAGCGATTTTGATTATGGATATGCGTATTGATTTTTGGGATGAGGACGGAAATAAACTTGAGTAACTCCAGTACGCTATTAAATAGAAAAGCTGATCCTCCATTCATCGCGATTCGCAATCGTAGAGCGGATCAATACATCCCCAGATTACAGCGAGGGATTCAAAAACTATTTAATGACGCTACAACCGAGGCGGCGCGACATGCGCAGTACGATGATCGTAATATTTATTTTTCAGAAATGATCGTAGCACTTGCAGAAGCCTTGTATGCGTTTCAAAAACCATATGTAATTGGAATCATAAATGAGGGGTACGCTCTAGCGGATCAGGCCTTCACCACTAAAAATTTCCATAGCGGTGTACAAAGAAAAATTATCAATATTACACCAGAACCTTTATCCGGCTCGCGTGAAGGAATTGAGGAATGGTTGCTTGAGACGTCCAAACGTGAGGCCGCCACGCATGCAAAAGAAATTAATCGCATCCATAAAAAAGCACAAACATATTGGGATGAAGATTTTGGTAGGGGCATGACACCAAGAGAAATCGCATCTGAAATACTCGCAAAAGGATTTGCATATAATAAAAATTATTCTAATCTAATTTCTCGCACAACTACCATCTGGTCTATGAATGAAGGCGCTGAAATAAAATACATAGAGGCCGGGGTTACGCGCGAGAGATGGTTAACGACTGATGATGATGTGCGTTGTGTTTATTGCATGGAGATGAATGGTACGGAAATCGGTATCAAAGATGTTTTTCTCCAAGAAGGCGGCAGAATCGTACATCCGGAAATACCTGATCGTTTTTTGGAGGTCCCATTTGCTGTATCGCATCCCCCTTTGCACCCGTATTGCCGATGCTGCGTAGTACCAGTAATTGAAAGTATTAGTATCCAAATGAGAGGGTAGTAATATGACTACAGAACGAGATAGAGCTATATCGAATTGGGGTCGTTATCCTCCCGGCAGTGGTAAGGAATATAAATCAGACGGATCAGTATTAGACGTCGCAGCATGGCGCGAGGCTATGCATACGATTATTGATTCAGGATTTATCAATACAAGTCTTGTTAACTCGTGCGGTGATAGTCTAGCCATTGATAGGTTCACAAATGGACTCCGCACGGTGTCATTACGGAACGCGACAATCCATGATGGAACTCATTTTTTTATAACTGCATTCGACGCGAAAGACACTAACGAAAGCATTATATTTGGCGTGACAACACCAAATAACGGAAAACAAATCCACATGAATTATGGAGGTACGGCAACAAGCAGAGTTGAGGCGTTTATTTATAGTGGGGCTGAAATCTCTAATGGGACGCCAGTAACTCCTATTAATAATAATCAGCGCATAAATACACCGAGCGATATAATCTTAGTTCGTGATCCAACAGTTGCTAATTATGGAACAGTCATATATAGTCAATCCCAAGGACTCGAGGGCGAAAAGAAGACTTCTGCGTCTGGCGCTTCTGGAGACGCTGTTGGTAATATAGTTCTGAAAGCGAGTACGACATATTTATTTATGGTGACGTCTAAAGACGACGTAAACCATATTAGTGTAAATATTAAATGGATCGAAGTAGAGGCTGTATGCTAATAGAATAGGAAACAAATGCCATTACCAGCACCTGAAAACAATGAAGCGAGGCAAGAATTCTTAGATAGATGCATGGGAGATCAGACGATGAATGATGAATACCAAGACGCATCGCAACGATTTTCCGTATGCTCTAATTTATGGGAGAGAAAAAACATGGATGATCCTATGGATAATTCACCGAGTAAATTTTATATCACCGGTGCAGCGAATTCGATTGATCGCGATAGCAGAACAATGACGATTGTGGCCTCCGATAAATTGATGGACCGTGATGGTGATGTCGTAGAACCAAGAGGAATTGACCTCACAAATTATAAAATGAATCCTGTAATTTTAGCATTCCACGATTACAACAAACAGCCGATTGCAAAGGCGCTTGAAATTACAGTCAATGAAAATCAAATCATCATGAAGATCCAATTTAAAGATCGCGGATTGGCAAAAGATATTTTCGAAGATTATGCCGAGGGCTACATGAATATGTGGTCAATGGGATTTCTGCCGAAGAAAAACAAAGTCGAAGAAATTTGGGGGGAGCCGAATGAGGACGGCGAGAGTCGTTTATCTGGATTCCATATTTTAGAGTGGGATTTGCTAGAGGTCAGTGCTGTACCAATTCCAGCGAATCCTAGAGCAATGACGTTATCGAAAAGTTTGAACAATGCAACATATAAAAATCAAACGGATGAAACGCAGATACAGAAACCGGTGAAAAATAAAACTGTATCCGCGTCCGTGAAAATAAATTCGTTGAGCGAAAACGGGAATTTTATTAACGAGGAATTTTCTAAAACCGCATTGAAAAAAAGTATTTTAGAACGCGTAGAAGCGAATAAAATTCCATACGAAATTAAGGAAGTCGATGAATTGAAAGACACTGGTATTGTACTCGAATGCACCGCGATGGATATGAGCAACGACACGATCACACAAGCACGTATCGAAAAAATCGTATTCATGATTCCATCGCAGAAAAAAGAAATTGGAAAACCCAGCGACGAAATGAAACGGCCGGAATTAATCCACCAAATTTCTGAAACGTTGGCACAAGCGGAAATGGAAACAAAGTTTTTGAATTTGGAGGATTAGGGTTTAGTTTTATTTTTCGAAGGGGTTTGAAATGACTAAGGAACAGCTTGAGAAGTTGAAGGAAAAAATGGTTTCGGCGCTCGCTGATTTGAAACAAAAGGGCGCGCTTGTTGAGCAGGAACAGGACAAGGGAAATGATGCGGACGAATCCGTATTGAAAGGATTGCAGGAAGCCTATACCAAATCCGAAGCAAGTTGGAATACTGCCAAGGAATCTGTACAAAAGGCAATGGCGTCGTACAAGATTGATGCCGAACAGGATTCGATGCTTGCTGAACTTGACGGTGTTTCTACGAAAGATGTTGACGGCGTAGACACCACGGATAAAAGTTTTGGTACGCATAAACGCGCACCGGCTGCGGCTATTGATTATGATCAAAAGTTTGATGATCATGCAATGATTTTCAATAAATATTTGGCTAACGGCAGGCAGAAATTGTCCGGCCAAGAAAACGATCTACTGCATCCAACGTCTGCATCATTCACCAAGGGCGCGGAAGGCGCTGTTGCCCCCCCGCATTTGGTTGCACAGCTGTTAGGCACAAATTGGATGCATCAAATGGGGATGCAGAAAGAGCTTAATTATTTGCGCAAGGGCAGCTCTACGATGGTATCTAGTTCCAACACGCTTGGCGGTTATACTGTTCCTCAGGATTTCCGTTTGCCTATTCTTGAGGTTCCCGGTGAGCAGCCGTTTATCCTTTCTCGTGCAACTGTAATTCCGTCCAGCACTGGAACCGTTACAATGCCGAAGGCCACACAATCGGATACGGACGAGTACGGCGGTTTCTCCGGTGAATGGATTTCCGAGGGCGGGCTGAAAAATAAAACTGATACTCGCTTCGAGCAGGTTTCAATTCAGACGCACGAGTACGCGGCCTATACGCAAATTTCGATTCGATTGCTTGAACGATCCGCACTTGCGATGGAATCATTCATCACGCGCAAGGCACGCGCAAAAATTATGAATGAACTGAATCGAGTATTTTTACAAGGCACTGGAACCGGCCAGCCTACTGGTATTCTTTCGACTGCTGGCATTCGGCAGGTGAACCGCGCCGTCGCTTCGCAGGTTAGTCGTGAGGATATTATCGATCTGAAACGTGCGTTGAAACCATATCATCGTTCCGGAAGTATTTTCATTCTGGGCGATGATGTTGGCGGGTACCTCGAAAAATTGACTGTCAGTGCTACCGATCTGCGGCCGCTGTTCAGTGCCTCTATGGCGAACGGTCCGTATGATCGATTGGTCGGATTCCCGTATATCGAAACAACGCAGACGCCGACATTAGGAGAAGAGGGTGATATCAGTTTCGTCGATTTGCGCGAATACTATGTCCCGATGGAAACTGAAATCGTGATCAAACGTTCTGATGATTATGATATTGTTCACAACCTTGCAACGATTGTTGTGTACGTTGTGGTCGGTGGACAGTTGGTCGAGCCGCGCGTATGTGCCGAGTTGGATACGCCGTCTGGGTCGTAAATAGTTGACTAATACGGTAGGCGGGAAAGCATTTATTTTCTGTCTACTCGCCTGCCGTATTATTTTAATTTGGGGGCAAATATGAAATGGTATCTCGCTAAAGAAAAGTTTGAATACACAAATGCAGTCGGTCAAATCATGACAGCGAAAGCCGGTGATGCTGTTGCAATTTGTTTGTTCAAAGAAGAGAAGGCCTTAAAAAAATTATCCAAGATCAGAGAATTGAACCAGAGCGATTATGAAGTCAAACCAATGACAACCGGAATTTTGAATGGCGATGCACCTGTCATTAAAGATAATGTGAAAAATGATTTTGGCCATTCGCATAAACGTGGCCGGCCGCCTAAACGGGGAGTATAGTCATGATGTTTCGCGTTTTGAAATCACATAAATTTAAGGATAGTCGCGGAGCACCGTTTCAGAAAGAGCCTGGTGATTTGGTTGAAGTTTGCGTTCGAAAAACAGCAAATGAATTACTAACCTCTGGCGTGATTGGTTCAGCGAATGAATCTCATGTTATTACGCGCGACGTGACTAACGTAGCGAAGCCGTTTGCGAAAACACTTCGTGTCGGTGTATGGATTAAGACCAGTCATCATTATTCTGGTGGTCGAATCCATCTATATCAATATGCATGGACGCTCGCCAATATGGGAGCAGAAGTTTATTTGATTACGGATCGACGTCCGAAATGGGCAGATGATTATCCTCTACTCGATAATCTACAAATTATCATAGAGGGCAAAAAAAATATCCCGGCAGATATCGATATTATCATGACGGATTCAAAGGACGGGCTAGGAAAACGAGCGCTACAATGGAGTCGTAATAATCCGCAAATTAAATTCATCTGTTTAAATTTCGAAACAGCAAACTGGGCTACTTCTATTTTTCCACCGCTTGGGAAACGAATGCAGCCGGTCGAGAATGTTTACAAATTTGCAGATTATCTAATTGCGAATAGCGACGAATCCAAGAAATGGCTGCATGAAGCTATGATTGCCGTGGGTGCTGGAGATATCGAGATAGGCGTATTTCCACCGGCAACAAATAATTTTTCAATGGAGAAAGTCGAAATCTGCGGATGGAATCCTCCGGCAAGACCGTATGCATTTTATGCTGCGAGAGGATGCGATTACAAAAAGGCTAATGTTGCCATAGCGGCAATGAATGCACTGAAAATGCCGTTCGATCTGGTGATGATGGGTCAACCTGCTCCGAATATGCCTAGCTCGCCAGACCACACAATCCATTGTCTACAGGGTGCAAGTGATGCCATAAAATATAAGGCATTAGCTAACGCAACTGTAACATTTGCGCCATCTCTTTTTGAAGGATACGGAATGGTGCCGGGGGAATCTTTATGTGCTGGAACTCCGGTTATTGCATATGACCTTCCGGTACTTCGTCAAGTCTATGGAAATAATATTGTATATGCCAAACATAACAATGTTAAAGATTTTGTCGCTAAGGTTAGAAAATTCGTGCCTAAGTTTATTGATCAGAAACCGAAAATCGCAAAAAAGAAAATGATCAATGATTATGGAATGAAGCGTCTTGAAACGTATATGGATAATTTAAAATTTCATACGTTTACTAAAACAAAAATCACCGCGCAATTGATTACGTATTATGGTTTCGTTCCGGAAAGCATTTTATCCGTGGTTCCATATATCGACGAATTAACCGTAGCGTTTGGACGCGTACAGTTGGCACCTCATATCGAGGATGGAAGCAAAGAACGTTTGGAAAAGACGCTCGCAAAATTACCGAAGCATATAAAAATCCATTATAAGGATCAAGATCTATGGGACTCTAAAACAGATATGCGGCGGTGGTGTACTGATAAAATGTCAGGCAATCATTTGTTGCTACTAGATGGTGATGAGATTTGGACGGACATTGAAGCAGTGTTGAACGATCCATCTGGATTCCCCGCGCCTCGTTGGGTTAATTTTTGGCACGATGCAAAACATTGGGTATACGATGCTAGACAGGGAGAAAGTCGTTGGGGCGTGAATGATCCAAACTATACGGGTAGTGTGTGTAGGCATTAACGCTTTACGTGGTGGCCTCC
>JBBABI010000067.1:3701-6690 GCA_041679065.1 Candidatus Absconditabacterales bacterium | reverse complement strand
TTTTTTCTCCCTCGCTTTCGCCATTCGGCTATAACGAAACCATAGCCCAGGAATATCATCCGCTCACCAAGGAAGAAGCGACAAAACAATGATATAAACGACAGGATACGGACTACGATACAGCGATCCCCAAGAATATGCCGACCATTCAAGGTGATGCTATTCCTTACGATATCAAACAGGTGGATGATAATATCCTCAACGCTATCCTTATCTGTGAAGTGACTGGTAGGCCGTTCAGGATCCAGAAATCAGAACTGAATTTCTATCGCACTATGAATATCCCATTACCGCGCAAACATCCGGATTTCAGACACGCTGAAAGGATGAGACAGCTTCCGCCAAGAATGCTCTACCTCAGAAAATGTGATCATTGCTGAGAAGAAGTACTCAGTGTCTATGACGGAAATTACAGTGGGAAAGTTTACTGCGAGACATGCTACAATAAGGAAATATTTTGATAGATCTTATATGTTTAGAAACGAAGCGTAGCGGAGTCCCGCAAGGCGGGATTGAAAATTAGAAATTTTATAATTTAGTTATAATCATGTCCCATCTTATAAAAGTATATCATTCATTCGAGCAATGAAAAAAGAGTTTTCAGGGCTTTTTGGACGATGTCTCAAAAACCTTATCAAGAAGCACGTTTACACTCGGACTCCATTATACTAAATGAGAGATATGCTATTCCCTGGATACCGACAAATCCACCTATTCAGCCTTTGAATCGCAGTTTTATGCCCATTTCAATGATTTCCAAATCACTACGGACAATAAAGATATCCGGTGATATGATAAATACAAGACAGTCGTAGGAGAGCTTTCCTTGGCTAATAAATGATTCTATCCCTTCAAGATTGATGAGAGCGATGATGGTGATTTCATCTCAAATTTTTTCAGGACATTCGAGAATTTCGATGTCATCAATGACAAGATAAGTTTCTTCATAGAGCTTGCTCCTATAGAGAACGAAAGTACGCGATTCTTCATCAAATCCAAATTCAATCATCGAAAGCTGAAGCAGAAGCTTGCTTTACAATTCTATAAATACCGGTTTTCTCACAAGACCCAGAAAAATCGAAAGGAAGAGTGAGACAAACACTTCAAAGCAAAACTGCACGATAACCTCTTTGATGTGAAGATATACATGGTTGCACAATCCCAAAGTAAGGCGATGGCAGAATGAAGGATAAAGTCGGTCTTCAATAATTTTTCTGTATTCAAGAATTATCCGCTCAATCAATTCACCTTGAAAATGCATAATAATGTAGGGACTCTGATTGCTTCGTTAAAGGAATGTAAGGGTAATCTCGCTAGTCATGTGCTAAACACCAAGGAGATAGCGGCATTCTTCCATTTCCCCAAAAATCCGAAGACAGAAACATCATTATTGACCGTGAAATCGAGAAAACTCGCTCTGCCAGTAGGCGTTCCTTCGTTTGATTATACGCTTGACAAGGATAACGAAGTCATGGCGAAAAATTATCCGCAAGATATCAATATCTTAGGGGTGTCAGATTACAGATCCATAACGGTTCCTATTTGAATATACGATGAAGATAGGCTTAAGCATATATATGTGGTTGGCAAGACGGGGACAGGAAAATCGAAATTTCTCCTCAATCTTATGATCAATGATGTTAGGCAAGGGAAGGGAATAGGGGTAATTGATCCGCATGGGGACGCTATAGAAGAGATTATGACCCATATACCGATATCCCGCAAGGACGATGTTATCATCTTCGATCCGACTGACGATCAATTTCCGTTTTGTATGAATCCGCTTGATATAGGTCCTGATGAATCCAAACAGATATTAGCCAAATGATTCATCGATATTTTCAAAAAATTCTTTTGAGCTAATCGGAATCCGAAACTCGAACATGTTCTCAGGATGATTTTTATAGCTTTGCTTGATAAACCGAGATCCACTTTATTCGATATCATTAGAGCATTGACAGACAAGGATTTTAGATATGAAATGATCAATGCCATCCAAGACGACGTGGTGAGAAATTTCCGGACCAATGAATTCGCTGGTTGGTCGCAGCAATTCAATACGGAAGCTATTATGCCGATTTTAAACAAAGTTGGGCAATTACTATCCATAGATATTCTTAAGAATATTTTTGCTTCGCCTGAAAATAAGCTCGATCTCAGAAAAGTGATGGATGAAAAGAAAATATTGTTGATCAAACTTCCCAAAGGGAAACTCCAGGAAGAAGTCATGGGATTCCTATGAGCGATGTTTGTTACTAAACTCTTTCAGGCTGCTGTAGGCAGGCAATCCATAGATAAAAATCAGAGAACACCTTTCTTCCTCTATGTAGATGAATTCCAAAATTTTGCTACTGATACCTTCAATGAGATACTATCAGAAGCAAGAAAATACGGACTTTCTTTGGCGGTAGCTCATCAATTCATCAGACAGATACCTCAGAATATATCTGAATCATTGTTTGGTAATGTAGGAACATTGATCAGTTTTAGGATTTCTTCGGAAGATGCAGAATATATGAAACAGCATTTCCAGCCCTTTCTCAATGGTTACGATCTATCCAATCTCAGTATGAGGGAATTCTATTGCAAATTACTCGTCCAAGGAGAGGTGAAAGATCCCTTCAGTCTCAGATCATGCCGGACTCCTGATGTCACTATCAATAAGAGCCATATAGCACAGTTGTATGAAATCTCCAGGATGAAATATGCAAGACCATTGATAGAAGCCAAGAAAATGGTAGCAGAAAAACAAGCTGATGTCATGAAGACTATAGAAGAATTCGCCGAACCAATCATCTAGCACCCCCATTGATTTTCTTGAACTTCAAAACTATATCCTTATTCTAAATTCTGAATTTTAAATTCTAAATTATTTACGTTTCTAAATTTTAAATTCTAAATTCAATGAATATGACAACCCGAAAAGACATCGCCAACATAATATTCCCTGACGTCACTCAGACTATCCAGGACTTAGAAAAGAAATATC
>JBBABI010000067.1:0-3691 GCA_041679065.1 Candidatus Absconditabacterales bacterium | reverse complement strand
GATAGAGGATACTGATCAGAAGAGAGAAGTCGAAGGTGCGGTCGATCTGATTATCGACGGAATGAAAACTTTTGGTATCCAGATAGATGAATGACCGTTATGAAATAATAATTCAGACGTAGGAAAGTATTGACCGTATCACCAGTCACAGAGAAAAGATATCTATAAGGTATTTGCAAAATATCTGCTTGAAAATGGATTAGCATATCCTTGTCGGATGACACCCGACGAGTTGGAGACTATTCGTAATCAACAGACCAAGACGAAAGTGACGCCAGGTATCTACTGAAATTATTCCGTTCGAAGAAATAAGTCAATTGAAGAGATCATGGAAAAATTACAGACAGACAAAAACTTCGTGATCAGATTCCGTTCTCCCGGCGAGATAAATAAAAGGATGGTATTTGAAGATGTGATCAAAGGAAAGATAGAGACGATAGACAATTGCAACGACATCGTCCTTATCAAATCTGATGATTTGCCGACCTATCATCTTGCACATATCGCTGATGATCATCTGATGAGAGTCTCTCATGTGATCAGAGGAGAAGAATGGTTGGCTTCCGTACCACTTCATATACAGCTCTTCACTTCATTCAACTTGCCCGTCCCTACCTATTGCCATATAGCTTCATTACTCAAACTGGACAATGGCAATAAAAGGAAACTTTCCAAAAGACATGACCCTGAGGCAGATATCTGATTTTTCTTTGAGAACGGATATGCAACTCAAGGGATTATCGAATATCTTCTCACTATCATCGATCCATGATTCGAGGACTGGCAAAAAGCTAATCCGGACAAGAGTTATTTGGACTTCGACATCCATCTTGAGAAGATGGGAAAATCATGAGCGCTTTTCGATTTGGTGAAATTACAAAGTGTAAATAATAATTACTTATCAAAAATATCTACTGATGAATTATATAACCAGAGTTTAGTCTGGGCGAATAAATATAGACCAGAAGTTGCTAAATTGATGCAGACTGATGTTCCTTACGTAAAAGCAGCGATGAATATCGAACGCCATACCCCGAAAGATCCGAAGAGATTTACTACGTATGCTGATGTGGAAACTCAATTACGCTTTTTCTTCGACAGCGAATGGACGAAAATGAATGAAAATAGAGACTCTGCACTCTGCACTCTGCACTCTACACTCCCCAAAGATGTTCTTAAAAATTTTGTGACTGAATATGTCACAGTTCTAGACTTGACGATTACAGTAGAAGAACGATTCGCTCAGTTGAAAGAAATCTGAAAGAAATATGGTTTTGCGTGAAATAATGCTGAATTTAAGGAAGGTGGATATATTTGAAAAATAGGTGATTTAGCGATGTTTCTCAGGATTCAATTATGTTGTGCAACACAGACGCCGGACTTATATTCCGTTATGCAAGTGATGGGGAAGGAGAGAGTAATAAGGAGATTAATTTCTAATTTCTAATTTTCAATTTCTAAACTTTAAATTTTAAATTCTAAATTATATTTATTATCATGCTTGATCAATTACTCCAGGACTATGGCTTATCTAAAACAGAAGCCCTGAGTTATCTCTCAGTCATAGAACTTGGTTCTGCTCCGGTAAGCAGCATCGCCAGACGCAACGGAGAAAATAGAGTGACGGTCTATTCCGCGCTCAAAAGTCTGGTAAAGAAGTGAATTGCAACAGAAATAAATAAAAAGAATACGACGTATTATACGGTAATCTGACCCGAAAAACTAATCCAAAAATTCGAAGACAAATATCAGGCGCTCAAGGAAGCGTTACCTCAATTTCTCGCTATCGCTAATAAATATGATAATAAGCCCAAAGTGCAATTTTTTGACGGGATAGAATGATTAAAAGCCATTTATGAGGAAGTTATTCTCTCAGGGGAAGGTATGCCAAAGGGAGAGCCGTTTCTGACATTCGTAGGAACCAGTAAAATCGATCCCAGATTCCAGGAATATCTTAGTAAAGAATTCGTGCCTTGGAGGTTGAAACACCAAACGAAAACAAGGGCAATCGTAGCAAGAAATACAAGTAAATACGCTGAATATAACATACATACTCATGAATCTATCGTAATTGATGATCCCGTTTTTGATTTCGCGAATGAAATAATTGTGTATGGAAATAATAAGGTAGCCATTTTAATGTATGCTGCCAACGAACTTTGTGGTTTGACGGTAGAAAGCACAACACTTCACAGTGGACTCAAAAGCATGTTTAATTTGATTCGAAAGCTTTCTAAAAAAGGCAAAAAATAATAAAATCCCTCATCCTAAAGGATTCCTCCCCCTTTCAATAAAAGGGGGTACTTTAAATTTTTGCAAAAAAAACAATTCTGAGTATAATTGAGACGCTATGAAAACTTGAATGTAATGAAAGGTTTTCTAACGTCGAAATTATGGCGTAAGTCATACTATATATGCCATTTATTTTCTTTGATAGATATGGCAAGTGTTCTCTGAAAAATAGCTAAAACATGAAAAGAAAAATTTACTCACCGAGATAGTAAATTAAATTTCGTGATACCAGAAAATGTAGCAAGTTATCGTTGAATAAACGGAAAGAAAGATGATAGGAATCTCATGGTATGAGAAGATAATTTTCGTTTTCAGATCGGGAAAATGGATAAAAAGAATGAAACTATTTATTCTAAGGAGATTATTTTATGATGAGTGGAATATTTGTGTAAAAAAGTTTGAAATGACCAAAAAATCATTATTCAACTGCGACCTGACCTGTCAAGGTATTTTTGTAATAGAGATCAGAAGAAAAAAAATGATGATGTACTTACTTTTCAACAAGAAGAAGAAAAGATAGAAAAACTTATTAAAAAATATTTTAAAAGGCGAGCTGAACGTATTCAAATCGTGAATATTTCAGATACATATCCAGAAATTTTCAATTTGTTGAGACAGAATGGAAGAAAATGATTGGAAATCGATAATCCAGTAGTCCGCGCTGAAAATATCTCAGCGCTTAGTATTGCGCAATACCTTTATCAAGTAAGTCAAAAGAATAAAAAATTTATGGAGATGCTTTATAATACCAAGAGCGATAAGCAGAAACAGGAAGATACAAAGCCTATATGAGAAAATGAGTCAGATTATTACGCTTTGGTAGAAGTTGCTATTCGTTTATATGAAATACTCAAAGGTATCAATATTCAGTGATGAATAGATAGGCAGACAAAATACGACAAAATTATATGATGAATACTTTATGGAAAAGATATAAATACATTTAAAACTAAAAACTATCCAGATATACTAGCACTCCATAACGTTTGCAATCAAATAGCGCCTCAAGTAGAATTTGAAAAAATATATGTTTCTACCAAAGAGATAAAAGCAATAGAGAACAAAAAAACAGAAAAAAATATATTGATGAAAAAGGTGGTATCATATACGAGTATTGCTTTAGCGACAGTACTGTCCCTGACTGCTTGATATGAGATATCAGAATATAATCAAAAAAAGCAGGCAGAGAAAATAAGCGAAGCACTTTTGGATAAGTCCTTATCGGGCAAATATTCTCAAAAAGCTGAATTTGATCTTATAGAAAGAATGGCACCATGAGAAAAATCAGGATTGGTGAGGAAAATAAATGAATCCACAGAAACTATGTACAATGATTTTATCAAAATATATGGGAGTTGAAAAGGGAACGAGGGAGTTCTGGATATTCTCAAAAAGCTGA
>JBBABI010000066.1:0-7080 GCA_041679065.1 Candidatus Absconditabacterales bacterium | reverse complement strand
GTTTGTACTTGGAGAGCAATGGATGATTACCATCATAACATGCATGAGTGAAAATGTTCCCCATGGTGCTGTCTTCGGCTCCTGGCACATAGACAGGAATTTTGTGTTTCCATGCCTGATAGAGCCAACAATCATCTTCTTTTGCTTTCGGATCTTTCCTTATCAGATTATGTTCTAATAATTGGAAGAAAAACTCGTGCCAGAGATAACTTTTGTGTTCTTTCTGTGCTTTGCGCCAGAGTTTCTCTAGTTTCGGAAGGATTTTCCTTACTGATGGATCTTCCGGTAAGAAGGTATCGGTGATCCGTCGTAAGCCTGCTTCGCGGAGTTCATTTTCTTCATTTGGGGTAAGTTCCGCATACCCAGGAATATAGGCATAATGGCTATGCGCAACGTAGCGATACAAGCTCTCTTCCATATTGGCTGCTGTGACGGATACTGCATGGAGCTTGTCTGCGCGTATGAGCTCACCTAGAAGGATTCCCATCTGGAATGATGATCCTGCGCCTCCCATAGAGATGACTAATTTTCCGCCCCTTCGTAAGAATTTCTTTAACCATAATCCTGCATCGATCGTTTTACCGCCATTACAGTGTTTTTTTTGTGCGGACTAATTCATTGGTTATCGGTGTTTTACGATCTGGTGTGTAATTCCTTTCTCCTGGTATGATTTTTTTTCGCAACTCAGGAGATAATTTTTTGATCTCTTTCATAGTGGTTTATATTTAGGTTTATATTAATTTTTCTGTTTAACATTTTGTGTTGTAGTTATTTGTTGAATTTAGTCAATAAGAAAAAATTAGAATCTTTGGAAGTCTATCTTTACGGGAATTCTTTTCTCTTATTTTATGTAATCATTTCTTTTATCTCCGATAATTTCTTAAACAAATTTTCTTTTTCTTCATCGGATGGTTGGGTATCTTTTTCAGGATACATATCATACAATCTTGCTGCTTCTCTTTTTAGATTTTCTATTTTTCTGTATACCTTATTATCCTTTTTTCATCTTCTTGTATCCATATGTTTTTCGACAACAGATCGAAAAAGCTCTAACTGAAAAATTGTTGATTTGAAGCATATAATCCGAGGATTCCATGATTTAGAAAATTCTTCTTGTATAGAAATCTTTGCTGAGTCGATTGTCTCTTTCATATAATTTATACATTCTTTTGCTTTAGAATCGAGTTCTAGACTGTTTAATGTCATGAAAATTGGTAATGTCTTTAAAATTAGGGTAATTGAGATTCCAGTTGCAGGCTACGCCAATAACCCAGCTGTGCTGGACTGAAGCACCGGAATGACAAAGCGCCGGAACGACAATGCAAATTATTCTTCCACTAATTGATCTTTATATTGCTCATATACTTCGATGATGTCCTCTGGGGAGTCGTAATTGGGGAAAAGAGTTTGATGAAGATCTATCTCTGGAATGATGCCTTCAGCGACCTTGCTATTGGTTTCAATCCAGCTATCTATCTGAGCTTTTTCATAGCCGTTCTTTTCGCAGATGGCGCGTATTTCTTCTTCGGTCATGATATAAAAATCTCCTTTGGGTTTCCTTCTATCTTCATCATAGATTTTCTTTCCATCTTTGATGGCAAGTGCAATCTCTCGTGCTTCTTTGTCTTCTTTGTTGGGGTAGTGGAAGTTGTTGTGGACCACACACGGAGTAGAGGTAGTCCTACTGAGATCCAGAATCTGTGTGTTAACCTTCTTTACCTCAGGTAGCAGTTTCTCATCTTGAGCGGTGATTTCCAGATAAACGTTTTCTTCTCCGACAGCATTTTTGATCATCTGGATGATTTCTGCTATCTTTTCTGGTTTTTCGTCTTGCATAAGCATTTTACCGATCCAAGATTCCTTGCCTCCCATGATGCAGATGACTCCAGGACCAAAGGTATTGAGGATGTTGATGTCGATTTTTGGTTTGCCGGCAATGCCTTGCTTGTTGGCGAATGAGGTCAATTCCATCAGTGATTCATATCCTTGCTTATTCTTAGCCAGGAGCACAATATTTCCTATCTGATTAGCAGGGATGACTGAGTTGATGTCGAGGACGAAGCCGAGTTCTACGCCGATGATAGGTTTGATGCTTTCTTCTTTGGCGGTCTGGTAAAATTTGATGATACCATACATCCCGTTGTAGTCAGTGATGGCGATCGCATCCATGCCGAGTTCTTTGGCTTTGGCTATGATTTTTCCGGGTTTGCCGATGGCTTCTAGGAAGGAGAAGGTACTATGGCCGTGGAGATGAACGAAGGGCATTGAAAAATTGAAAGATTAAAAGATTGGTTGCAGATGGTTGCAGGTGGTCACAGGTAGTCTCAGGTGGTCATAGGTTGTTAACTTATGTTTTTTTAAAAGAAAAAATAAATAAACAATGTGTGACAATCTGTTACGTCCGCCGTGGCGGACTGTGCGACAATCTGTGACTATTCTCAGATGATGGTATCATCATATTTTTTCTCCTTTTTGATGCAAATGCAAATGCAATTTTTTTCTTTGGTTGAATTTTAATCGATTTTGGATATATCCTTTTGGTCACTTTATCCCATACGAGTTTCAAAAGGTTCTTATTTATTTGTACGGGATAAAAACAACGTTAAAGTTCTTTGGGAACTTTCGGCGTCTTATTTTATTTGTATCATATATATATGTATAAGAAATATATTCTCTGAATGCTTTTGATGGGTTTGTGTATGGGCGCTACTTTTGCTGCTGACTGGAATCTGCCTGGGGTTACCATTATTTCCCGTGCGAATCGGTGAGCTAATGAATCACTCAGATATTCACCACTATCCAAAGCGGATAGAGATAAGATTTCCCAGAAGAATAAGGATGCTGAATTACAACTTTTGAGAGATACTGATGGAGAGGGTACTGATAGTAAATTGCGGAATGTTCTTCAGCAGCGTTATCAATTGCAGATGGCGAATGATTTTCTCGTGACGAATTATTCCGGTGAACAATCTACTGATGCATACTATGATTCTTATAATAGCAATTATCTTAAATGGCCAGTAAGTATTCATAATAATAAGACGAAAATCATCATCCATCATACAGCAGATGATTATACTAAGTTGCTGACCTGATGATTGGATGCTGTCAAAACCTCTATCCAGAATATCTATAAATATCATACGGTGACCAAGGGTTGGTGAGATATCGGATATAATTTCCTGATAGATCCTTTTGGAAATATCTATGAAGGAAGAGCTGGTGGTCCTGGCACGATTGGAGCGCATGCCGCGTGGAATAATACTTCTACTCTCTGAATCGCTCTCATGGGGAATTTCAATATCCAGAAACCGACGGATGAACAATTGAAAGCATTGGTTTCGCTAAGCATAGCTTTGGCAAAAAAATACAATATCAATCCTATGGCTAAAGTTTCCTATTTCAAGCCTTCTGATCGGCCTCCCTATATCACTACGGTGACTTCCTATGCTGTCGCTGGGCACAAAGATGATGGGCAGGCTACCGCTTGTCCAGGGACCAATCTCTATTCGTTATTGCCCGATATCAGAACTCAGATAAAAAATGGCGTTCAGAAAAATTTATTATCCAATGTGGTTGCTTCATGAGCTACTGCAGATATACTGATCTTGACGTGATTGCATTATGCAACGCTTTGAAAGATTTCTTTTACACTTCCTCTTCAACTAACTGCTGTCACTTCTTGTATGTCGCTTGATACTTGATTTGTGGTAGAATCTTGTACGGTAAAAAATGGTGTATTCAGTATCACTTTGGTGAGAAAAGCATATATGGGCGAGATAACCAAAAACATCAAAATCACTATCCCTGCGGGTAAAGACAAAACAACTTTTAAGATTGTTTCTTTCCCATTACTTTGGAAAGATGATTTGACGAAGATGGGCAATGATTTACAAACTGCTTATATGAAGAATAAAAATCTTTCTGTATCTACGACTGTTATGACCAAAATCTGACATAAGATTTTATTATCTGAGCTCAAATGATATTTAGCTTGAATGATCAATGTTCTGTTGTATGATCTGAGTATGAATTATCATAGATGGGAAATCACTTGTGATGGTTTGTGCAGGGTAATTACGAATGGTAGCTTGTCTACGAAAAATTCCATAATCTTGGAATCTTATGACGGATTTCTGTATCTTACTAGCGGTGAAAATAGCATTACACCAGACAAAGTGGAAATTGCTTCTATGGGCGGATGATTGGTTACCGTCTCTTCATACGCAAGGAAATCATATGGAGGTACGCCTTGGAATACGTTTCGTGGTTCTTTGGTCTTCAAGAATAACCCTGTAAAAAATCTTGCTTCTGGCGGTAAGATAGAAAATAGGTTTATCATCATCAATAGACTTCTTTTCAATGACTATATGAAAGGTATCGGTGAGACAAGTGATACTGATAACATGACTAAACAATCCCTTGTGCTCATGCTTGCAAAGATGTATGCGCTTTTTTATCTCAATCCAGCGAATATGCATCCTTCTATTCCTGTCGGAGCTAGTTATACCGCTATAGATAATCCTGATATGTTCCAGAAATATGTCGGTGCAGGATGGGAAAAAACATCTAAAACTTCTGCTCAGGCGTTGGAAAATATCAAAAAAAATGTGGTCCTGTATAGTTGATATGTCCCTATTTTGCCATATTTCAGTTGTTCAGCAGGATTTACCTGGTCAGCGAAAGATAAACGATGATGGACGGATACGCCGTATCTGCAGTCAAGGTTTGATTTTGCGTCTTGTTTCGATTTCAATGGGCATGGTGTAGGACTGAGCGGCAAATGAGCGCAATATCTGGCAGATCAGTGATGGAATCTGAAGAAGATTTTGGAATATTATTATCCAGGGGTCAATCTGACGATGATAAAATAAATGAATAATTAACAATGAATAATGAATAATGTTGGTGTCTTTTTGTATGCTCGGTTGCTTTGCCCTTTTATTATGATCACTTCTCTATGAAGTCTATTCTCGATAAACTTTTTACGTGAAATCAGGACGATGCTGTGGAAGTAATTTTAGATGTGTACTCCCGTCAGCATTTTGCGATAGTGGATTATCTGTACTTCGCGAATATTTCAGGGAAGAAATTATTTGAAACCCATGATGCTCATTATAACCTCTCTGACTTCCAGAATGCATTGTTATCTGATTATACACAAACAGATATCCAACTGGTTCGTAAGGCGTATCAGGATGCTATTCATGATGCAGAGTTGGTATTGCCGGATGGCATTGCTTTGCAGATTTTCTATTTCCTTGCTAGGAAAAAGCGACTAAATAATCTCAATGGCACTGATTTTGCACCTCATCTTCTGGAGCAGGCAATGAAGAAGTATGGAAGTCATAAGATCCGTATCTTATTATATGGCACGTATCCAGATCTTTTGGTAAAAACGAAGGTATTTCTCGAGAACAGATGATATCAGGTAGTCTATGCGCAAGATGGATATACCAATCTGGACTGGAATTCTGTTGAAAAATCTTTGCCTCCTCAAGAAGGAGTAATCAATTTTTTGTTGGTCGCTAGGGCGACACCAGTATATCCTATCCAGGAAATTCGAAGTTATGTACATAAGGAACAGATCAAAAAATATCACTTACTGACCATGAATCAGTGAGGGACTTTTGATCGGTGGGTAGGGAAGCAAAAAAGGCCACCCAAGGTCATCAGATATCTGAGATTGGAATGGTTGCGAAGACTGATTTCCGATCCTAAGAGGAATTATAAGAAAGTTCTCGACTCTCTGGCGATTTTGAGGTATATTTTCTGTTATTTACTATTGAAAAAGGGCTCGAGATAAATACATACATAGAACTTACTAGAAAATGGTCTCAGATGGCCTCAGAGAGCCTCAGATTGTTAATTTAGATTTTCTTAAAGAAAAATTAAAATAACAACATGTGGCAACCTGTGGCGCCCCGCAGTACTGCGGGGCTGTGCGACAATCTGTGACAATTATCTCATTGTTCGACTTTAAATATTTACCCTATGCATTAATGAACATTAAAGAAAAAAAATTTCTCTATTTGGACGAGGAGCAGGTGTTCCAATTTGCAGAGGACTTGAAGAATGGCGCTAAGCTTAAATTGTTTGTCACCTTCAGTTCTGATAAATTTGTGGATTACCAGAAAGATCTGATGCAGGATTTCATTGCTGAGGTTATGGAAAAGGTCGGTGAAGAAGAAGATTATGATATGGATGTGATCAAATCTCATTTCGAGGTAGCACTCCAAAATTTAAATACCAAACTCAAAGCGTTTGCTGATAAGGTCCGTGATGTGGACTTTTTCGAGATCAAGGGATTTGTACATATTGTCGTCGATAATATTTTGATGGCATCAATGATCGGTGATGTGAGTGTGATGATTTTCAGAAACAATAAAATGTATTATTCGCTCAACAATGCTACCAATAGCAGAGGAAAAATAGATCTCTTCTCTGATTTCGTAGAAGGAGATATCGAAAGTCATGATGAGATCGTCTATGTAGGTACAAGAATCTCTGATGTATTGGATACCAATGATTTCAAGGAAATGGAGCAAGTCCTAAAATCAGAAAGCATGCATTTGGCGAGTTTCCTTCAGGATCTTTTGCATACGAGGATTGATAAGAAGACTTTTGCTTTTATTGCTCATTATCTGGTTAGCGGAGGTTCTGTCAAAGCTGCTCCTGCAGTGAATAAGTCTAAACAAGTCGATGAAGATAGCTTTTTTTATAAGATAAAATCACAGTTTCTCAAAAATAAATATCAGGTTACGGTCGCGGTTCTTGGTATTTTTATTCTGTTTATGTTGATCAATCTGGTATCTCAGGTCTTGAAGTCCAATAGCAATACCGTTGTGACTTCTGATGGAGTGACTGTGGGTGTGACGATTGATGATATCAAGAAAGATCTTTTCTTATTTCAAAGCATGGATCCGACTTCTGAAGAGAAATCCATGAAATATCATGATATCCTGGAGAAACTGAATGTCCTGGAAAGTAAAGGAAGACGGCCGGAAGATGTTGCTCAGCTCAAAAAAGTATTGGAGTCAGAATATTACAAAGGATTTAATATCAGCTATAACAGATCGG
>JBBABI010000065.1:1502-7086 GCA_041679065.1 Candidatus Absconditabacterales bacterium | reverse complement strand
GAGAATGAACGCAAGTCCGATGCCAGGTAGTTTTTTCCTTTGGCTTACAGGAAGAGATTGACCACACAACCCAGCGCATGTTGCATACATGCGCTACTTGAAACGCACGAAAGCATCGTGCGTTAGGGTTAGAGATAGAAACACTTTGGTTTTAGCCCTAATTAGAGAGATAAAACCTGTACAACTTATTTGTTCTTATTCGAAACGCACAAAAGTCGTATGAGTCCACACAACACTGGCAACCATCTTGATAGCAATCGTTATGAGTCCACACAGCCCAGCATGGTGCCTACATGCGCTACCTGTATCAGTCCACACAGCCCAGCGCATGTTGCGTACATGCGCTACTTGAAACGCACAAAAGTCGTATGAGTCAACACAACCCTGGCAACCATCTTGATAGCAATCGTTATGAATCCACACAACCCAGCGCATGTTGCGTACGTGCTTAACCCTCAACAGGAAGGTATCCGTTATTGCATGACATTGCCTACACGCATTTCCATGGTACGATGGGCGGCTTATGACACAGCGTCACTGGATACAAAACGATCGGCTCATGTTCGTCACAACGAACACTGCAAAGCGGCATCCTGTGTTCCTTGACCCTGTTATGGCACGCATCGCCGTGGATACAATGTATACAACTCAACAGCGATATCCTTTCTTCCTTCACGCTTTTGTGATCATGCCGGACCACTGTCATTTTCTCCTCACACCGCCTGAGGGCGGTTCGGTGTCCCGCATCATTCACGTGTACAAACGTGGTGTGAGTTTTGAAATAGGAAAAGGGCCTATCTGGCAGAAAAGATTTGACTGTAGGCTCATTGAGCAACCGTCCAAGGTCATCCGTTATATCCATGGCAACCCCGTAGCAGCCGGCCTCTGCGAACACCCGCACGATTATCTGTGGTCATCTGCGTGTGGAAAATGGGATGTCTGTTCGCTGGACTGGGCAGGAGGATTTGTATGAATGAAAACCAGAGCACGTTGCCTACGTGCGATCCCTGGGTTGCTACATGCTACATGCGCTACCAAGGTTCACGCACGAAAGCATCGTGCGTTAGGGTTTAGGGTTGTTATTGAATGTACCCATCATTAACCCAAAGCACGTTGCATACGTGCGCTTAACCTCATTATGGGGCACTCGTCTCCCAGTTCAGGTTGATGTAGCCGGCATCCGTATTACCGGAGCTGTTGGCAACCATCTTGATCGCAATCGTGATGTATTCGCTCGTCGTGTAGGTTCCACCGCTCTCTGGCCCCGTGACTGTGGCTGTGGTCCATGCATTATCGCTGTACAGATCATTGCCGCCTGTGAGTGCAACTTCTGCACCGGCTGTATCGTACAGGCGCATGGTCAGGAAGTTATTCGCAGCATCGTTCGCTGTGGTCCTGTACAAGAACTGAATCGCTTCACTGGAATCCCACACAGAGAAGTTATCCGGTATGCGCACACGTACGGCAATCCAGTATTCCTGCAGATCACCCTTGGTGGATGTCCACCGGTAGAAGTTCTCCTGATTCGTTTCGTCGTAATCGTAGCTCATCTGCCCGATGTAGTTGCTCACAGCTCCAGAGCTGAAGTACACCGCATGCGGATATTCCGGCGCCATGAAGAGTACGCCACCGCTTCCTACGCCTACCGTCTGCGTTTCCCATGTCAGATTTCCATCGCCATCGGTGGTAAGTACCTGCCCGTTGTCACCATTGGTGACCGGGAAGCTGTATGTGACACCATGGAGATTCACATCGCCGTCCACAGTCAATGTGGAACCGGACATGTTTCCGGAGGTTTGAATGTCATCATTGAACTCAAAGCGGGTATTGGTATTACTGTAGATGAGTGTCTTTGCTCCTGCATCATTGCCAAAGGTCAAGACAGCATCGGCATCACCGTTATCCTGATTGATCGTCAGATTGCCCTCTGTACTCAAAGAACCAGTAACGGAGAGAGCGCCCCATACCGCTGCATCGCCATCTACTCGCAGTGTGGAACCGGAAATATTTGCTTGTACTTTCAGCGCGCCGGTCATCGTATCTCCGCTGGTATTCACAAAACGATTGTCAGCAGTGGTTTGGTTCAAAAGGATTTGATCGGCAACGATTGCTTGGAGCTCGGAGAATTGATTAATCTCTGTTTCCACAATCACATTGATCGCACCCAGCTGCGTTTCCAGGTCTGATTCGTTCGTCAGCTCACCTTCCTCGATCACATCCACACAACTTCCATCACCATTCAAGTACTGGCCGGGATCGCAAATCGTAGCTGCATTCGTGTTCGTGTCGGTATCCGTTGCCCAAGAGAGATGCCCCGCTCCGTCAGTCTTGAGCACCTTTCCCGATGCGGTTCCATCGGAGTAAGGGAACGTGTAGGTGACGTTATTGATTCTTACAGTGGAACCAAAGGTGACTGCCCCCTGCAGAGAGGATGCTCCTTCTATAGAGAGCGTTCCGGAACCGGAAATATTGGAGGTAGCATCGAGTGTTCCAGTAACGTTGAGGTCATCGGAGAGATCGAATTCATTGGTTGTATCATTGAAGATCAATGTCTCGTCACCCGCATCGTTACCGAAAGTTAATGTAGCATCGCCGGAATTATCGTCATTGATTTCCAAGCTGCTCTGGATAGTACCTGTTCCATCAACCTCCAAATTACCGCCAACCTTGGCATCATCAGAGAGTTCGAACTGATTGGTGGAATCGCTGAAGGTAATGGTTTCTGCACCGGCGTCGTTGCCGAAGGTTAAGACAGCATCGGCTGCGCCGTTATCCTGATTGATCGTCAGATTGCCCTCTGTGGTCAATGCACCGGTAACGGAGAGAGCGCCCCATACTGCTGCATCGCCGTCCACGCGCAATGTGGAACCCGAAATGTTCGCCTGTACGCTGAGCGCACCGGTCATGGTATCACCGCTCGTATTCACGTAGCGATCGTCAAACGTGGACATGACGGCAGTCGCCGGGTTTTCCCATGTCAGAGCTCCGGCTCCATTGGTCGTGAGCATAAAGTTATCCGATCCGTCGGCCTCCGGGAAGGTGTACGTAACTCCGTTCAACGTGATCGTACCGCCGACGGTGACATTACTCGTGGTTTCCAATGTCCCGGTAATGTGCACATCGTCATTGAATTCAAAACGGGTATTGGCATTGCTATAGGTCAATGCTTTGGCCCCTGCGTCGTTGCCGAAGGTTAAGACTGCATCCGCATCACCGTTGTCCTCATTAATAGTGAGGTTTGCATCCGTGGTGATATTCCCCGTGGTATCGAGCGTCCCGGTGATATTCAAGTCATCGGAGAGATCGAATTCGTTACTCGTATCATTGAAGATCAATGTCTCGTCGCCCGCATCGTTACCGAAGGTTAACGTGGCATTGCCGGAATTATCGTCATTGACCTCAAGTGTGCCACTCACTGTTTCATTGCCATTCACGTCCAGATTACCGCCAATCTGCGCATCATCAGAGATTTCGAACTGATTGGTGGAATCACTGAAGATAATCGTTTCATCACCGGCATCATTGCCAAAGGTCAATGTAGCATCGCCCACGTCATCATCATTAATGATTACAGCACCGCTGGCTGTAAGCGCCCCCTGCACGTACACCGACTGCGTGAACTCAAACCGGGAGTTACCGGTGTCCCAAAAAAGACGGAGTTCAGTGGTTCCAAATCTGAGTTCAATATCCGTTGTGCCATCCCCAACATCAATCGTATTGAAGGATTCCGTATTGACCAGAAGTGTGGGGTTCCAGCTGGAAGCCGCGCTCATTTCGCCGGTCATGCTCCAGACCAACATTCCTATAATAAGGAGGAGCGGCAGCCTCTTCAAGCCGCAATACCAGCAGTGATTCTTCGTGTGTGTCATTGGATATTTTATGTGAAATTCAATGTGTTTTCACGAAACCTTTCTCAATATAATACCACAAATTCACGTCCTGTGTTTGCAGAACTTATTGACTAAAAGCAGGATATGTTTTCCTATGAATTTAGGTCCGCATACCGGATTTTTACCTTCCCTAGATGTACTGCTGCATCACTGTGTGCAGAGAGGTGGAAAACGATCAAGAAGTCTTCTCCGGCTGTCCATGTCGGCGTTCCATCGAACGTCAGTTCCTTGGTTGCCCAAGTGGTACTTGCCAGATCCGTACTGCCACCCACGAGCGTTACGACATTGCCTGCCGTATCGTAGACAGAAACATCCAGCTTGGAAACGCCCGCATCCGACGATGTTGTGTGGTACGACACCTCCAGCGGAGTGGTATCCCAGGAAACGAACTCCGAAGAGAGCGTAACACGCAGGAGAATATCGTAATCCTGCAAAGAAGTGCGTGTACTGGTCCATGCATAGTAGTTGGTGAGCAAACCCCCTGTATGACTCAGCGCTAATTGCCCTACGTTATTCTCGCCATCACCCTGATAGACAGCACCGGGGAACAGAGGCTGAAAGACGCGTTCCAGCGTGTACGATGTGACAGCGCTGTCATCCGACCAAGAAAGCTGCCCTGCGCCGTCCGTTTTGAGCACTTTGCCTGATGCGGTTCCATCGGAATCAGGAAATGTGTACGTAACTCCGTTCACCTCTAACGTTGATTGGAACGATGCCACCCCTTCCACGGAGAGCGTTCCACTGGCTGTCAGGCTGTCTTCCGCATGAATAGCCGTACCAGATGCCGTTCCTTTGACCACGAGCGACGGTTCTGCGCCTGCGTTGTCAATAACGAGCGCACCGGTCATTGTATCCCCGCCAATATTCACATAGCGTTCATCGGCTTCCGTCTGGCCCAAGCCACTCCCCGCAGTATCGTCGATCTGCCATGTCAGTGTGCCGTTGCCATCCGTCGTGAGCACATGGCCCGGGCTGCCCGCAGAATCGGGGAATGTGTATGAGACTCCATTGAGCGTAATAGCGCCACCAACTGTAAGACCACCTGTCGTTTCCACAGTACCGGTCACGTGCACATCATCGGAGAACTCGAATTGCTGTGTTGCATTATTAAATTTGATGACTTGCGCACCAAGCGCATTGCCGAATGAGATTGTTGTATCTGCCGCAGTGTTGTCTGCATTGAGCACCAAACCGCTCCCCGCCTTGATAGCACCGCTGTTGGTAACAGTGAATTGCTCCCCAGAGGCATTGCTCATTTTGATGAGCGCACCTGTACCCACCTGTGTGCCCCACAGCAAAGGATCTGCTGTGCTATACGTTGATTCGGTTCCAGTTTCAAAATAGCTCTGATCCGGCACACAGGTACACTCGTTGTATGTACCCGTAATACCCTGATCAGTGGTACACGCCGTGTTGGTTTGCACCTCACACCCGTCCCCACTCAACCCCAGATCACCGTTGCAATCGTAATATCCAGAGCTACATACACAGTTGCCATCTCCTAAGCTGCAACCGTCATATGTCGCATGCGCATCACATGTCCCACCATCCAGAATCTCACAACCATTGCCTATGCCAATGCCGCCTTCGTCGCAATCGAGATAATTAGTATCACATCGCGCCGTACAGCTGGCACCGTAGTTATTGTTGTCCCCTGTGGGATAGTCCGTAACGTTCGTCTGCACCTCGCATGT
>JBBABI010000065.1:0-1472 GCA_041679065.1 Candidatus Absconditabacterales bacterium | reverse complement strand
GCAATCCTGATATCCGCTGCGACAATCGCTACAGGTGTACGTCCCCGGGCCCGTACATGTTGTCACTTTGTTCACTGGACTGTCATAACAACTATCATCGCGATTACAGAGCCATGCACCGTTATTGTCACAATATGGCGCAGTCGTATCGAGTGGCTGAGCAAAACAGTCAATAATATATCCCCCGTCAAGGCTTGCAGTATATTGTGTATTGGATGTTGCCGTATTTTCCGGTGCAGTAATCTGTGTTGTATCGTAACACTGAGGAATATCACCAGAATCCACGCCACAGATATAGAGTCCAGATGGACACTTCTGACCGGGAAATTGATCATCTTGTGCCGGACATGTTGCAGGATCAACTACATAATGCGGTGTTGCTGCAGAGAATACTTGACCAACGCCCAGCACAAGCAGCCCCACAAAGAGGGTGGTCCAAGTGCCGATGGTAACAAGAGAAATTTTTCGCATGATGTTAGCGGCAACAGGCTATTGGCTGTGAAACGGCGCAGTTGGTCAGGTATCCCTGTCCTCCACCGGATGCGATTGTTGACCCTCCGTCCGTACTGAATTCCCACCACGCTCCAAGATACGACCCATTTGCAGAAGTCCATCCCCGGCAGTCATTGGAATCTGATGTGTATCCCGGCGCACCTTCTGCTGCCCACGCATTCGAAATACCAGAGAATGAATCTAGGCTCTGATTAATCGTGGAGATCACCTCGTCCATCTGGCAGTAATGACTACCGGCATATTGGTCAGCGCACAGATCATTTGCAGCCTGATACCCCACCAGACTTCCTGTGCTAAATGCACCAGTTGTGGAGCTGGACGTAACACCGATGAACTTGGCCCCTTGCGTCACACTCGTCCAGCCGTTGCCGTCATACGCTTCGATATCACTGCCAGTCCAACGCAGCGTACCGGCGCCGGTCCCTGATTCCGGCGCATAACTCCCCACCTGCACCCCTCCTTCTACTTTCAGTGTGCCACTTGCAGTAAGACCACCGGTTACGTGCACATTATCGGAGAATTCGAACTGCTGCGTGTCATGGACGAATTTGAGTGTCTGCTGACCGACGCTGTTCCCGAAGACAAGGACAGCATCCTGCGCCGCATTCTTCATGTTGAGCACCATGCCGCTTTCGGTTGCCAACGCGCCGGACGCTGTAAGTCCCGCGCTATCCGTGAGCGTGAGATCATCGTTCATCCGGAAAACCCCGGCATCCACATCAAAGGAGATCGTCTTGGAAAGACTGTCGCCGAACTGCAGGACAATCGATCCGGTTGCAGTGGAATCATCAGCATCCAGCACAAAACTATCCTGGTTTGTGCCTGCAGGAATCATACTCAACGGCAGTAATCCCCCGGTCTGCAGTACGGGAATGGAACCGCTTCCTGTGCCCGTATCACGACCATCAAGCAGGTTCGCGTTGAGGGCAAAAGGTACCGAAAGGAGCGGCGCCCGATCC
>JBBABI010000064.1:0-7182 GCA_041679065.1 Candidatus Absconditabacterales bacterium | reverse complement strand
CCCTTGCATACGAGAGATATTCTCTTCTTTTTTCACGATAACTATTGGCTTTTAAGATAGTCACCACAAGCTCCACGAGAGCAGTATGGAGATGCTGACCCACATTGTATCTGTAGATCTGCGGTAGTTTTTTGTAAAGACGTGTAGTGGTGAGCAGAAGCGTGTAGCATGATTTGTAGATAGGGAGTTCGTTGTAAATTACCATCAGAAGAGTTTGTAAAAAATATAAAGCGTTTTCTTGAATTTCCTTTTGACCTTCTTGATTTTGAGGATGATTTTGTCGAAAGGATGTTTGTATCTGATATGATTTTGCCGATATACAGGAAGGAGTGATAGCATTTGTATCCTTAGACGATAGGTCGATCGATGCTTCAACATGCCGAGATAGCTGTTGCAGGTGCTGCGAAACAGTTCCCATTCCTTATAAGAATCCGGCGGATGTGATTTCCATTCATACATTTTTTTCTTCCGACGCCCGATAGTCCTTTTGCGGGGAAACATATAATATGGATATATCTGGACTCAGCAGAATGTGACTCCATGCCTGATCGGCTGGAAATATCTTTTGTTTGGATGTAGCTGAAGATGTAATCTTTCATGCAAGAAACGCTCTATCTGTATGATGCAGTTTTGAAGGTAGGATTTGTCGGTATGCATCAGGACGAAGTCATCCATATATCTTCCGTACTGGCGTATTCAGAGATTCTGCACTACAAAAATATCCAGTTCATGGAGATAGATATTCGCAAAAATCTGACTGGTGAGATTTCACAGTGGCAGCCCTGTTCACGCTTTGCTCGCAAAAAGGGATTTGCTTCTGGGGAAACTATTCCGCTTCTTGCTGTAGCTTATACGATGATAATGGAGCGTCGGGTCATTTATGATGATGGTCTGGATGATGTTCCGCAGCCATGCAAAAGGATAGGGGATACGAGATTGATTGTCCTCAAGGATGGTTTTAACCAGGGAAGAAAGGATAGTCTTATCTATCGACATAAAGTAACCGGAGATATCATATTTAGCGACCCATGCTTCTTGGGTATAATTATCGCCAACGGCTCTAAGCATCTTTTTCACTTGGTGTATCGCATGGTGATTCCCTTTCCCTATCCTGCAGGCATAACTATTATCCAAAAAAAGACCTTCAAGAATCGGATTGAGTTGCGTATAGATAAAATGATGTATGATACGATCACGGATATGGGGAGCAAAGATTTCTCTTGGCACAGGATCGTAGATAAGAAAACAGGTATATGGTGATATCTGATATCTTTCATGGAGCAACTCGTCGTAAAGCTGCAGTATCTCTTTTTCTTTGTTGATATCAAAAGCGATCACCGTATGTTTGTTTGATTTTCAGCGTTTCATGACTTCGTATGATGCAAAAAGATCGTACAGTAATTGCTTTTTTTGCTGCGGATCAAGCATATCTGTCCATTCTAAAATAAAAAAAGTATACGTCATCGAGTGAAATATACTTTTTTCTAAAGATCTATGCAAAGTGTTCTGTAAATAATGCTGCATTTGTTGTTATCATTGTTCATCTTGTTGAATTTGCGGTTATCTGATTTACGATAACATTTGACAGCAAGCTGCAGCAAAAAAGGTCACTACTGATGTTAGCCGATTGCTCGATACGATATGCCATTGACGGTGTCAATGGAAATGACTGCACTTTATAGGATAGATCAATCTTTTTGCATACTTTGGTTCCTTTGCAAGGTATGAGAGAAAAACTCATTTCACCACGCAATTCTGTGGAGTTGTAACCAAATTCCAGCAGGGATATAGTACTGTTCGGGATATAATTTTCCAATGGAAATCATCAAGGTCATCCAGAAATATTTGCTAAAAAAGATATTTTGAGTATAATTAGGATGGCAAACTATTGTTTTCATGTCATACATATGCCCATGAGAAACACACCCCAAACAACATATGATTCTTTTGATATAACCAAGTATACCCCTTGGATAAATTTGCTATCCAAAAATAGCAATATAGAAATAGTCATGGATACTACGTTTTCTCATACGGCCGGAATCAATCTACAGAACTTGCAAAAACCGAGGATCACCATCAATCCCAAACTTATGAAAGAGAAATATGAGTATTCCGAAGAGGAGATAATATTTGATATCGGTCATGAACTTTGACATCTTGATGAAGAAGTTGAGCTACAAAGCACTGATGATGGGAAAAAAGTTGCTGTTCAGAGGACACAGAGACTGGAAAAAAGGGAACATCTGGCTGAATCATATCATACCCTGGAAAATGTACTGAGAGATATCCGGGACAATAACGATCTGATTAGTCCCAGGAAATTGCCTGTACTCAAGAATACATGTTATACCAACTACAAGGACAAGATGTTCAAAGAGAAAGAATATCTGGCTATGCCCAAGCATCTGCAGTTTGCTTATACGCTCATCAGAGAAGCGATGGTAAACGATGAAATGTGCACTATAAATCCCAGGATAAGAACAATCATCAAAAGGCTCAAGAGAAACGGTGTACTTGAAGAAGCGACTACCTGACCATTGAAGGAAAGATTACAGACGATGCGGGAATATATAGAACCCATTTATGAAAAACTTCTGCAGGAGGATGTAAAGAAACAAGAGGAGGAAAATAAAAAAGATAAGAAAGATAAAGGCAAATGAAAAGGTGATCAATCGCAAAATAATCAGAGTAGTCAGAACAATCAATCATCATCTGACATTCCTGAAAATACTCCGGCATCGCCAGATAAAACTCCTTGAAAACCATCATCCTCTCAATGAAAAAAAACTAAATGAATCATCAAACAGATCCAACAGGTCTTGTCATGAAAAAATGATGAGCTTCAGGATAATCAGCCATCATCTGACATCGTCAACCCAGATATTCAGTGATCTGATCCTAAGAATCCTTTTGATGGACTCTATCAGAATATGCCACATATGCCACACATCCTGGAAAATGAGCTTTCCGATGAAGATAAGCAGAAACTCAAACAAGCTGTGCAGGATATCTATGATGAGAAAAATAGGGAAAAGACACGTGAAGAACTAGAGCTGGAGAAAAGAGTGAAAAATATGTGAATAGATTCTGGAGATAAGGAAAAGTTCGAAACAGCACTACGTCAGTTGCAGGAATATGACAGATTTCTCTCCCAGCTCGAACAGCTGAAAGATATGCAAACCGGGAATACCGTAATGGAAGAAGTGGAACATATATTTGAGCGTATCAGATCCCATAGGACAAAACCCCGCTACAAAGCAAAATGACCGGTGGATATTGATCACGGCTACAGGCTTCATCCCTGAGCTATCGCCTGAGGCATCGCAGAAGTAAAGTGAGGGAATTTCAATCCCGAGATGTTTGAAATGGATATCAAACACGAGAAACTTGAACAGTTGACGGGAAGATTCGAGTTGACACTGATAGCAGATGGAAGCTGATCAATGACAGAGAACAATAAAAACGTACAGCAGAAAATAGCTGTCCTGCTTATGCTGGAGGCACTCAAACGTTTGCACGATAAACTTGCGGAAGAAAAGCATAATCTCAATGAAGGGGTAGAATTTACTACCCAGGCATTGATGTTTATGGAAAGGATGACCTGAGTGTTGCATTGCAAAGACTTATGATCTGATTTTATCGATGCAGAAAGACTCCATACCTATGGAGTGCTTGATCATGCGAATTGATGAACCAATGATTTCGATGGATTGCAGGAGATCATTGATCAGATGAAATGATATTCGCACGAGCATCTGCAGGAAATCCAGTCCTGAAAAACAAAGAAAATAATCATTATATTGTCTGACTGAGGATCAAATGATGCAAAAAAGATGAAAGAGAAAATCAAAACATTAAGAGATATGTGAGTGTTGGTCTATGGAGTAGGCATCACTTCTTCTGGAAGTCCCATTGTAGATCTTTTTCAGTCTACAGACCAATCTTTGGGATATGGGCAGGTGTGTTCACAAGTACAAGATCTAGCTCAGACACTCAAAGATATTCTTTGGCTGCACCTAGAAAAATTATAAATCAAACCATCATTAATGATGACCTGCCTCCCTAGTTTTATGTCCTCGAAATTTGCATTTTTTCCCTTTCTGAGTATACTTATTAAGTGTTTTACTTTATATGCTCATACCATGAATACCGTAGGCACAGCAGTTACTACCACAACCAAAGGATTCCGATCTGTCCTGGTGACCATTTATCAGAATCCTATCATTTCCAAAATAATAGCGATCGTCGCAGCAGTAATCGTCACTTTTGTCCTGCTGGCAATATCCAGGATCATCGCTACGTTCATCAAAAATAAGATTACCAGAAGCTTCGTGGCGAAATGAAGCAAGGAAGTGCAGAATGTCTCTGCATTAATTTGAGATGTCATCTTCTATGCATTGGCGATGCTTTCTTTCTTCATAAGTTTCAGCATCGTAGGCATGAATATAGGATTGATTCTCTGAGGTATCTCTATCGGAGTGGGATTCGCTTTCAGAGCGACATTATCCAATCTGATTTCGTGAATCATGATTTTCACTACCAAAGAATATCAACCAGGCAGCATCATTTCTATGGAGATAGATAGGAAGGAAGTGATGGGGAAGATAGAGGAAATCAATATGAAAGACATCATCATCAGAACATTCGATTTCAGAAGATTAGTAATCCCCAATGCTAAATTTGTTAATTCGGCAGTCAAGACCTATAGTCTAGAATCCGTCCTTAAACTGGATATCGAAGCGACAGTAGATATCAAAGATGATATAGATTCCGTATTAGCCAAGACCAAAGAAAAGGTCAATACCTATGCTTTCGTAAAATATCCTGAATATACTCAAGCTTTGGTAGATAGTTTCAATGATAAAATTTGTAAGCTGAAAATAGAGTTTTGTTTCGATCCCAATGCTGGTATCCCTACGGATATGATGAAATCGCAAGTGCAAGCGGGATTGATTGGATTATATAAGGAAATAGAGAAGAAATAATATTGTCGTTCCGGTGTCACGGTTTGCAACCCTGCCTACCGGCAGGCAGGTGGAACCCACAGTAAAAGCAATATGGATTCCCGCCTTCGCGGGAATGACCCTTCGCGGGAATGACGGTTGAGTTATACACTAATTTCGACAATCTTATGTCTATTATTCGCACCACGGACGATGCGGATATTTTTTTTTGCTGTAGAAAAATGCTGAGCCAAGAAAGCGATCAATGCCTCATTTGCTTCCCCATCAATTGGTTTGGCATGCAATCGGATCTTATAGACTTCATTGCCCATGAGATCCTTCTGGATATCTAGTTTATTTATTTTAGCTCATGGAACGACTAGGACGTTTATTTTCATAGATTAAAAGATTAAAAGACTAAAAAATTAAAAGATTTGGGTTTGTAAAGAATATTTTAATCTTTTAATGTTTTAATTTTTTAATCCTTCAATACAAAACATTCAACTCTTTTTGAAATTGCAAAAATTGTTTTAATGTATATAAGTTACAGGTACTCATACCTGATTTTAAATTTGGATTGCTTCGTCGTCCGCCTAGGCGGACTCCTCGCAAAGACGAAACAAAAAACTCCATCACCTTTCCACACTTCCCCTTACAGGACTTCCTTCGGTCGCACCCTTCAACTTTTCAACCCTTTTCTCTATGGTAGCATTTTCCATCTGATCCTTACATATCTACCGATACGGGATATTCTATTTCATCTCCTTCATTTTGGGCTACATCGGCTTCAAGTTCCTGGCGAAGAAAAAATATTTCGCCAAATCATTTCCTTGGATACAAAACATCCTTGAAAAACATACAGAAGATCTTCTTATTTTCATCCTACTCTGAGTTATGCTTGGCGGCAGACTGGGAAATGATATTATTTATTATCCTCAGTACTTTCTCCAGCATCCTGCTGAAATTCTGGCTTTCCGAAAATGAGGGATGTCATTCATCGGTTGAATTTTCGGGGTAGTGGTTGCGATTCTGTTATTCCGGAAATGGCAGAAAGGAAAAAAATATGATCTCCGGATGCTTTTTGATATTCTTCTGCTGTTTCTTCCTATCGGCATCGCCCTTGGAAGATTTGGGAATTATCTTAATCAGGAACTCTATGGAGTCGTAGCATCTGATCGGTTGCCGCGTCCTGGCTATCCGCTTTTTTCCCTGCTTCGCGAACTTAATATCTTCCATGTCTATCCTGCAGTGGATGAGTTTCTCAGGATAAATACCAACTTCCTGGCTCTCTTCCGGGAGGGTATCGTGACCTTCGTTATCTGACTGTTGGTGATACACTCGCAGATACGCAGAAAACTCTTCCATCCGTGAATGCGGTCAGCTATTTTTCTTCTCCGATATAGTTTCGTAAGATTCTTCTTAGAATATTACAGAGCTGATTCCCAATTAGAATTCCGCGGCGCTTTCACTATCTCACAATGGTTTTTCATAGGATTTTTTATGATCTGATTGGTTCTGTTGTGGAAATTTTATAAAAACAGAAAATAGACAAAATTTCTTATTTGATTTCAAACACGACATTGATGTTTACGCTTACATCGCTTTGCCCTGCAGAGAGTGGAGCAATGCTTACGGTCCCAGCATCAGAAGCAGTTGCAACTTTCTCATCCATCGCTCTGTAATAAGGGATAGGCGTATATTGGATAGCATTATCCGTAATCATAATCGGTTTGCCGAGCATTACTCCGCCTACTTTGGCTAATTGTTGAGCTTTAGTCTGAGCATCATCAAAAGCTTTTTGGCGAGCTATCAGCATGGCAGCATTCTGATCTTTGAGATTAAAATAGGTGTTGTCGATATTTACTCCGCCGATTTCAGAGATTTTATCGATCACTTCTCCTCATCTGGTGGTGAAATTATCTCCTTTGACCTCGATAGTCAATGTCTGTTGTGATCTATATCCTTTTAATGTCTGGGTATTATTGCTTCGATCGTATTCAGGATTGACGCTGACATTCGTCGTCTGAAAATCATCCGCAGAGACTTTTGCGTCTTTGAGGATCGTTTGGACTTTCGTGATTTTGTCGTTAGCTGCAGTCTGTGCTTCTTTGGTCGTTGTTCCTAGTTCAGAAACCGTAGCGCTGATCACTAATTCGTCGGGAGTTACAGAAGTTTTGCCTTCGCCAGCAACGCTGATGGTATTGGTTATCCCTTGAGAAGTTTGTTGATTGTCTTT
>JBBABI010000063.1:0-7194 GCA_041679065.1 Candidatus Absconditabacterales bacterium | reverse complement strand
GATTCATCTTCTTTATATCAGAAAATATTTTTATAGTATTTGTTGTATGTTCAAATATATTTACAGCTCATCTTAATGCATTGTGTATTCATGGTAATGGAGAATCCAAGGATACATTAAATGCAGAAAGTCATGCATGTAGCATATCCAATACTTTTCCCTTGGTTACTCCATATCCTACAGAATTAATGAATACAAACCATCAATATTTTTTTGCTTCTTTTATTACGTCTAAAAGATGGTCATATAATAATGGGTCTCATCAGGATATTTGCAGACTTTCTACTCATAAGTCAGCAGCTTGAGAAAAAATATTTTTTATGATTTCAAGGCTTATAGGATTCAATATTTTTTGTCCTTGGTAAAATAATTGTCTATCTTTACAAAAAGAGCAATTGCAATAACAACTTAATGTGGGTTTTATAACAAGTTTTTTTAATATAGGATTAATTATTTTTTCCATTGTGTTTTTTATCATAAAAATACTGATTTTATCATATTTATTAAAAGAATAAAGTCAATAGATCTATTTATTCTTTTAAGTTAGATATCTGATGACCTGCAATCGTTTCTCATTGAATTTTTGTCCGATATTTTTATAGTTTAAAGACAGATTTTTTATTCTTAGCTCAATTATATGACCACGCTCACTACTAAGTCCCTCTTGACCAAATATCAGGACATCATCAAGGAAGAGGTGAACGTCAAAGAAGTCAGACCTTTTGCCAAAGACATCTCCATCACCAAGATATTCAAGCCATTAGGATCTCAACTTTCCGAGAAAT
Source organism: Candidatus Absconditabacterales bacterium (assembly GCA_041679065.1). Classification (GTDB taxonomy): domain Bacteria; phylum Patescibacteriota; class Gracilibacteria; order Absconditabacterales; family Absconditicoccaceae; genus CAJBLF01. The sequence goes on along the minus strand of JBBABI010000063.1, from coordinate 6,409 downwards.
TCGGCAAAGACACCGGGAAAATTATCCAATACGGAAAACAAGGCAACATAAAAGAACTGGATGACGGCAGAGTAACTATTTTTGATGATGCGAAAAATGAGCGGACCTTGGAAAAAAATGACTACGAAATCGCCTACGAAGGACTGGATTCTGATGATATGGCTATCGATGGAGAGATTATTGCGAAGCTCGATCTTCATATCACGCCTGAATTGCAGAGAGAAGGAACTGCACGTGAAATTTCCAGATTTCTTAATCAGATGAGAAAGGAAGCTGACTTTAATATTGATGATAGAGTACAGCTCACGTTTATGACTGAAGATAAAGAATTGGCTTCAATCATGAAAGATTTTGCAGATTTTTTCCAGAAAGAAGCATTGATTAAAGAGAGTAAAGAGAATAAAAAGAAATTGGCAGGAGATATTGTTGCGTTGTTTGAAAGTGATGGAAAGACGATTGAATTTGCATTGAAGAGATAAAACTGGGTTGAGGTAGCAAACCCCTCTGCTTCACATTCGCCTGCCTACCGCAGGCAGGTTCAGCATCGCCCCTTGACAGGGGCGAATCAAGTAGCCACTTCCCCTCCTTGTCAAGAGAGTCCCGCTTTGCTGGATTGAAAGGGTTTGGGGTGGGTTTGCCCGCGTCCCGGAAAATCAACAAACCTCCATCACTATTCACTGTTAACTTTTAACTGTTCACTGCTCTTCCATGAAACCCTGTTATGATTACGCTATCAGCTACCTGTATCGCTTCCCCAAGACCGAGCAAGACCTTAGGATAAAATTATATCAGAAATGATATCCTTCTTCTGATGTAGATATGACGATGCAAAATCTGAAGAAGAAGTGATACATCGACGACAAGATATACGCTGAAAGTTACGTCAGGAGTGATGTAGTGAAGAAAGGAAAGCCGGCATTTCTCCTCAAGAAAAAATTGGAGCAGAAAGGGATAGATCGCAGCATATTGGATGAAGTGTTTAAGGCGTATGAAGGTGATATGCAGGAAGGCATCGAAGGCAGAATTAAAAAAGAGATTGAATGATACAAGAAAAGATGAGTGGATGGATTTGATATCATCCAGAAGCTGATGAGGAAAGGGTATAAATTAGATGACATAAAGAGAGTAATCGAGAATAAATAAAACCGTCATTGCGACCCCGACTATTCGGGGGAAGCAATCCAGATAGTACAACAATTAGATTGCAAAGACACATTGCGCATTTCATCATTTTACCACTTCATCATTTTATCATTCCATGGCAACACCTATCACCCACATAGTACTGATGGATAAAATCTACGAAGAACAATTTTGAATTTGCGATAAAAAAGACTTCCTTTTGTGAACGCTTCTGCCGGATATAAGATATCTAGACAAAAGCATATCCAGAGAAAGCACGCATTCATATGATATCACATTGGATGCCGTAAAGTCGGCTTCTACATGTTTTGATAAATGAATGCTCTTCCACTCCCTTGTGGATCATGTAAGAGACGAATTTTATATCTCCAAATGAATATATATACGTGGCTGAGATGAGGAATTTATTATTGCACTTAAATTATTGGAAGACCAATATCTCTATAACAAAATCAAAAATTGGGATGAATATGTTAGCTTCTTGGATATCATCCCTTATGAAAAAATGCCGGACATCAAGAAAGAGATTTTGGATAAACGATATGCGATGATTAAACAGGAACTTATCGACTGACCAAGCGATAGCGTAAGAAAAGCTTTTCGAGCAGGACTCTGAATAATAGGAGAATATCCAGATAAGATCAATGCCTTGATATATACATTACAAAAAGACGAAAAAATACTTAAGCTGATCAATGAGTTTTATGAGTTTTATGAGTTGTTTGGATCACTTATCAAAAAATAATTTTTTGTCAGAAAATTTATCACATAACCCCCAATCTATGGAACTTCATGATATCAATAAATTGCCATCAAAAGAATGAATATTGCGATTTCCAATCTCTATGGCGAGAATTTCTAATGCACAAGATACGAAGAAATGCTTTGAATATATTGATCATATAAATCCAGAGAAAATATCTGCGCCTAAAGTCGGATTGAATTTTTGTTATTGTGATTTTCTCTATTTATATTCAGATGAAAAGGCTCTAGATCTCAAAAAGAAATTTTCACAGCTCATGGTGAACCATCAAAATGCATGCAAAAACATCATAGAGAAACCGCACTTCATAGAATGAAATAGGAAAAAACCCGTCTTCTTCATTGAAAAAGCTTTTGCTTTTGATGTTTGGAATACCCTATATCTTAATTACGACTGAAATATATTCACCACACTGATGAAATTGAAAAAGATATATCAGGAAGATAAATTATTTCAGAAATATGTAAAAGAAGATCTGACTTATTGAGGCAGAAAAGAACTCACCGAAAATCAATTGATGTTCTTTTTGGAAGAGCATTTGATAGCATATCTAATAACCAAATGAGCGATTAGACTACACAATGAATACGTACCAAACTATAAATGGGCGCTGATCTGTTACCCATGACCGATGTTGAAACAGCACATCTATCTGCTTCAGAAGAACTTCTTCAAATTGGAGAATAAGCAGAATAAATATGAAAACTGCCGATATAATTTGGAATGAAAAAAATTATATGACGCCATGAAAATTGATTTAGAAAAGTATAATTATGAATCTTAAACATTAATGGAACAAACCTAATAGTAAAATACTTAGATTGCCACGTCCGCCTAGGCGGACTCGCAAAGACACATTACGCACTTCATCACTTCAACATTTCATCACTTTATCATTTTATCATTTTATCATGTGACGTCGACACAGTATAGCAGCTAAAAAAGCATCAGGAGATGCACAGAAATCACAAAACTACGCCAAGATAGGAAAGATCATCCAGATCGCCGCGAAGAAATGAGCGGACTGGAAGATGAATCCATCACTGGAATTGGCGCTCAGCAAAGCGAAGCAATATAATCTTCCCAGAGAAGTCGTAGACAAAGCGATCCTCAAATGATCCGGTCAATTGGAGGGCGAACATTTGGAAGAGATACTCTATGAATGATACGGCCCTGCAGGCACTGCCCTCCTGATCAAAACCGTCACCGGCAATACTAATAGAACCGCAGCCAGCATCAAAACCATACTCGGAAAGCATTGATGATCACTGGGATTGCCGAATTCTGTCGCACGGCAGTTTAAAGAAACGTGAATACTAATCCTGGATGGAATCACGAACAGCGAACACAAAGGCGGGAAGACCGTAGAGAATGTTCTGCCTTTTGATAAAGAAAAATTAGAAGAGGATTTACTGAATCTGCCGATAGAAGATTTCAGTGAAGAAGATGGAAAGATAATTGTGCAAACGAGTAAAATAAATTTTTTACCAACGAAAAAATCATTGGAACAACAAGGGTATCATATCATGGAAGCTGATCTGCAATTCATCGCAGATAATACGGTGAAACTGAGTCTGGAAGATCAAGGAAGATTCGATGCATTATTGAGTATGCTGGAAGACGATGAAGATGTAGATGCAATATGGCATAACGTAGAATAAAGGTGGAAAGATTGAAAAATGGAAAGATGGAAAAATGATGGAGTTTTTTTTACACATTTCCATGTTTCCACACCTGCCTGCCGCCACGCCTCGTAGAACTACGATGGGTAGGCAAGGTTTCCACGTTTCCATCTTACTTACAAAGTCAGGCATCATTGATCATTCTCCAGACTTCAAAGAGTTTGATTATTTTTTTGTATGGTGAAAGATCGGCATAAGTCGTTTGTAACTTTTCTAAATCATCTTTGAGTTGTCGGAGATCGTCGCTCTGGGATTTATCTATCCTGCTGAGGTTTGAGAGCTTGGTGATCATATCATTGACGCTGCTCAATGCTTGCTCTACAGACATATCTTGCTCATTCGCAAAACACTTATTTCCTAGGACAGTAGCTATTTCCTGTATTTCACCCGATGAAATTCATCTACCATAAACTTCTATGGTTATCTTGCCCTGATATTTGGTATTGGCTGTATCGGAGAAATATGGCGTACTTACCTTATCAAACGTGAATGATTTGATGGAAAACAACGGCGGTAGACTTTTTACGAACGTCTTGAAATTTTCCGCAGGATCTGCTCCGAACTGCGTGCCGATAAGGTAACCGAACGTCGGTATATCTCTGTATTTTTCTCTGAAGAGATAATAACACACTTCATCGGACTGGTTGTTGCAGGAGATGATACTTTTGACAGTCTTGTCTATGATTTCCTTATCTATCAGCACATTCTCATCATTATTAAAAATCCGGTTATACATCTGATATGCGATCACTTTATCGACGGGACCGTCTGCAGTGAAACCAGATAATGTACTGTATTCTTTTGTCAGCGCCTGGATTTCTTTGGACTTATCGGCTTTGATCTGCTTCCATAAGTAATAGAAAAATTCATTGATCAGCGAGATGTTATCCTTATTTGATGTCATGGAAAGCTTATCTACAAGCAAGAGAAATGCGCGTTTGGAATTGGCTACAAATGATACATCGATCGGCATGCTGAAGTATCCGCTCTGTCCTTCTATGATGTCACCGATCTTGATATCTGAAATATCATTGGATTCATTGTTATCGCCGACATTTTTGAAAAAGTCGCTCCATGTCTGTAGCAGGGTGATATCAGTATATGGATTTTTCTGCAAAAACTGTAGACCGATGATATCAGGATTGATCTGCTGGGTATAATGATCCTTCCGAATATTGAGGGTTGGTAGGTAGATATACTGCAAAAGGTAAGTATAAGGCACTTGTAGATCAGCCAAATAGGTGTCATACGTTGTAATATCCTTAGTCATTAGGGTATTTTCCTGGATAAGTTCTGGGATGGTATTGATGTTTTTGACAAGATTTTGAGTTGATGCATTATCCTGCAAGACACGAGTATCATAGGAATCCAGATTGATTAATTGAGGAATCTTTTGATTGAGTGATCTGAGATTACTGATGACCTGGATAAGAAAATAGACTGCTACAAGAAGCACGATACCAGTTATCGCCAGCAACAATATCTCATCGTTTTTCTTATTTTGGAAAAATGATTTCGTTTTATTTACCCCGCCTTGGACAGTGGAGAAAAATGACTGTATCTTCTGCAATGGTTGTGAATTTTTCTGAGCGTCCATTGTTATTTGCCAGGGAATAAAAGATCTTGCGTAGTATAATCAGATATTTCTCTTTCAGTGGATTTCTGTAATGGCAGAACAAAATTCATCACAGAATTATTTACGGTAATGATCGTTGATCAGATTTTGACGGTCTTGGGTGCTATATTGAGTTGTTTGGTATCGATATTCTCTGAGATGACATACATGCTCTGCTTGATGAGATTGAGTAGATTGGTGACGATGAAGATATGTGGATTGATAATTCACTTAGCTGTCAATGCCGCCTCATCCTGTTTACTGGTATTGACCTCTACTTTGAAGCTCATCTGTTTTTGCGTCGGATCAAAATTTTGGAAGGTGATAGCAAAACTCGGTAATTCGGTCTGTTCAAGCTTTTTGTCGATATAGTTCATGAGTTCCTTGAAGAATGATTTATCGAAGCCGCCTGTCTGATCTGGCTGGATAAGTGTATAATATCTGTCAAAATCGCCGACAAGATTGCAATCATAATCCACCTCGTAGGGATTGAGATAACAATTATTGAGATATACGGAAATATCTTTTTCCCCTCTGGCTGTGATGGCTGACATTTTGCTTTCTACCACACCCGTAGAGATATTCATGTTCTTTGCGATACTGGAAATAAAGGTATCCAGATAAGAAAATACTTTCATCGCGCTGCTAAATTTTATTGTTTCCAATGATAAGAGTGAATCTTTGATCGATGTCACATACTCTTCATTCTGCAGAAGATCAAAGAGCTCTTTGGAAAAAAATCCGTATTGCGTGACATCCTGTTTGAGATTTTCCAGATTCTGCTTGTCGGTGACAAGGATTGGCATGAAGGTATTCAATGCATTTTGGATCAGATCTTTTTTCTGGATAAAATTAAGTTTTGATGCCTGGAGAACGGTATCTACCTGCGTCGCACCATCAACCGCCGCCAAATTCAGATTGGTATATTTTTGATAATCGGACAAGCCTAAATTATCTGCAATAAATCTTTCGGTGGTTTTGTAGCTTTGCATGTAGGCATTGGGATTGACGATAGGTTGTGCAGAGATGGAAAGATAACGGTTGTATAAGCTGAGTCCCAATGATATCAATCCGAAAATGATGATGCCCCATACGGATAATACCATGATCCTCCGATAATGGAGTTTGAATGTCTTTTTCGTAACATCGAAATGGATGCCGCTCTCTCCCAAGTCAACTGTTCTTTTTTGAATCACTTCTTTGGGT
>JBBABI010000062.1:0-7197 GCA_041679065.1 Candidatus Absconditabacterales bacterium | reverse complement strand
ACTCTTTATATAAGGGCTGGAATATTAACCAGCAATCCATCGACTCCTCGTTTCCGAGTAAGCCTTAGGTCTCGCCTAACCCTACGACGATGAACGTTGCGTAGGAATCCTTAGGGTTTCGGCAGCAAGAATTTTCGTCTTGCGTCGTTACTCATGTCAGCATTTTTACTTCTTTATCGTCCAGCTAGGCTTACGCCCCACCTTCAGCCAATAAAGAACACTCTCCTACCGTCTTTTGATAAATCAAAAGGCTTTCGGTTTCGGTATATAGCTTAGCCCCGTTACATCTTCAGCGCATTTTCGCTTGTCCAGTGAGCTATTACGCTTTCTTTAAAGGATTGCTGCTTCTAAGCAAACCTCCTGGATGTTTGAGCAAAGACACCTCTTTTACCACTTAGCCATATTTAGGGACCTTAGTTAGAAATCTGGGCTGTTACCCTTTTGACTACGAAGCTTAGCCCCCGCAGTCTCACTTTGCAATATTCCTTATAGCATTCGAAGTTTAACATGGTTTGGTAATGCCTTTCGACACCCCTAGCCGTATAAGAGCTCTACCTCTATAAGATCTTGATTGCAAGCTGTACCAAAATACATTTCGGAGAGAACCAGCTATCACGTAACTCGATAAGCTTTTCACTCCTACACACAAGTCATCGGAAGGTTTTGCAGCACCAAACCGTTCGGACCTCCAGCCCGGTTTCCCGGACTTTCATCCTGCCCATGTGTAGCTCGTCACGCTTCGGGTGTATTGACAGAAACTCGTCGCCCTATTCAGACTTGGTTTCCCTGCGGCTCCGACTATACCTGTCTTAGCCTTGCTACTGCCAATAACTCGCTGACCCATTCGTCAATAGGTACGCGGTCATACGCCGAGGCGCACTCCCACTCCTTTGTAAGCTAAAAATTTCAGGATCTATTTCACTCCCCTTCCTGGGGTTCTTTTCACCGTTCCCTCACGGTACTATGCGCTATCGGTGTAAAAAGGTATTTAGCCTTACCCAGTGGTCTGGGCGGATTCATGCCGGATTTCTCGTGTCCGACATTACTCAGGAATTATATAAGGAAGTGTCTTTTTTTCAAATACGGGACTATAACCCTCTATGGTGCTCCTTCCCAGAAGCTTTTCCTAAAAAGACACAATATCCTCGGATCCGTACTAGCAGATCCACAATAATCCTACAACACTCTACCTAGCAACGACTAGCATCTTACACTAAGTGAGTTTAGGCTCTTCCCTGTTCGCTCGTCACTACTAAGGGAATCTCATTACGATTTCTTTTCCACGGGCTACTGAGATATTTCACTTCACCCGGTATTGGTCATATGACGTCCGCATATAGCAGACAGGTTTCCCCATTCGGAAATCTCCGGTTTCAAGCGGTTATTGGCACCTCACCGAAGCTTATCGCAACCAATTACGTCCTTCATCCTCCTTTTTACCCAAGGCATCCATTTTTAGCTCTTAAAAAAATTTGTTATTTTTCAAATAACGTAATATACTATACTACTGTTAAATAACTACTTCATAGAAGTAAGACGAGAAAATTTTGCTTTTAAAATTTCCTACGTCTTCTCTATCCAGCATAGCTGGATAAACAAGCACTTCTTTATACAAAAAAGTGTTGCGGGGAAACTTATAAAAATCTGGACCACGATTTCAAGACTTTTTTAGACTTTTTTTCCGATTATTTTACATGGGTCAATACCAGTGATAACTCACGAAAACGTGCCATGATTGCGAAATATTTGAGAAAAAAGTCAATCTAAATTTTTGGCTGATCTTGAAATATAGTTTGAAACACAATAAGAAACCAGAAGAATTGAGGGGTGTTATGATGTCGAAGCTATACTGACGACTTTAGACACTTCAACTTCAAACAAAGTGTAGAAGCCGAAGATTTCTCAAGCAGGCAGTGTGGACATATATAGACAAAAAAAATCTATACTGAGATGCCAAGAAAATCGTATAGACTCTCTCAAAAATAAATTCTATTTTTGATTGAAGAATATATAGTTACCAAGACAAACAAATCAGTTAGTAGATTAGAAACTTCATAAGAATTTTCTAACGTCGAAGCTATATTCATAAATAATTCTATTGTCCAGTTCCTGTTGCAGGAGCAGGTGGTATTCATTTATCCAGAGTAATAGGAATCTCTTTTTTATTGGAGAATCCAGCAAAATCAAAAGCAACTATTTTGAGTATATAATTTCAATTCTTAAATCACGTCGCCATCAAAGTTATTGGTTTGGTATCAGTAATATTTTTAGTATCGCCTGATGGATAGTCAAATGTTGCAACCGTCTGTTCATCCAACAGGACCATAACTTTTCTGATATTTTTAGGTGATTGTATAGCATAAGAGATGGTAAATGAAGTATTTATTTTACCATTGTTAGCGGGTTGGGAAGCTTGAATAATGATATCTGGACTTTCCTTCACTGCACTGGCGTCACACATCGTTTGTGGCTGCTCTACAAAAATAGTAGTAAAGTTATACGTCACCTTGCCACTGCCAGGAGCAGCTTGTCCACCTGAAAGAATCATAGTCGATTCCTTCCATCGCTGAGTTATTTCATTCAGGTCCATGCTATTTGGCATGAAAGAATTTGGCACGATAAGATATCCTTGTTTGGTATTTTCTGCAGAAGTATAAGGACTCAATAATCCATTACAGGAAGCATCATATTGGAATACCGTAGCACCATCATCTGTTGCTGGCATTGGAGCACCGGAATATTTTAAAGTAGATACAACAAATTCTGCAGGAGTAGTGGGGCTAGCTAATTTACCGGAAATTTTGGAAATCTGGATACTAGAAGTTTCCTTCTCTGGCATCGCTTCATTGAGGATAAAATTATTTTTAAGCAGAGCACCGAAAAATTGTTTTACAGGATTTGCAAGGACTGTCCCCCCAAAGGCATTTTTATTCATAGGAGTAGCATCAGCATTTCCTGCTCGGAACATTGCAAGTTTGCTTGGAGTATATGCAGCTAACCATCCATCTCTAGGACGATTACCTTTTTCTGTTTTGACATTAGACGTCCCTGTTTTGAGACCATAGACCAATCCAGCAACATTAAACTTAGTCACCCACCCTGGCAATCTATTTGCAGGATCAGATAATATTTTCCGAATCAGAAATCTGACACCTGGTTTGATAACTTCTTGTTGAGCATTCATTCATGTTTTCTGGTAGAGTAATGATCAATCACTAGATCTTATTTCAAGGATCGGATTGATGACTGCAGGAGTGTCAGTAGAAAGATGTGAATAGGCATTCGCAAATTCCAGCATCGTAATTTCTGCAGCGCCCAATGCCAATGTATATCCATATTCTACATTATCAGAAACTCAGCTTAATCATAACCTCTTGAGAAAAGGTTTTGTTTCTAGTTCTCAGCCTAGAGCAGTAATCACTTTAGCAGCTGGAATGTTTCTACTATGACCAAGAGCTTCCTTGAGCGGTAAAAGTCATTCAAATCTATCATCAGCATTATTTGGTCTATCTGGTCATATCTGGAAAGGAATATCAAAAATAGGAGTATCTAATGTTAGGGGTAATTTTTCCAATGCCAAAGAATAAATAAGCGGTTTAATGGAAGAACCGGATTGTCTTGGTCTCCTTACCATATCATTTTGTCATCAGATGACTGTATTGAAATAATCCAGTGATCAGACATAAGCCAAAACATCTCAATTCTTGGTATCAAGATAAATCATAGAGCTATTATTAGCGCCGTTATCTTGGAGAACAGGATTATTGGCAAGCAATGCTTCTTCAGCAAGTTTTTGGATCTTAAGATCCAATGTTGTCTTGACGGTAAATCCACCTTTAAAAAGTGTTCAGCTATCATATTGCTTTTCCAACTCCTCAATGATCCATTGGACAAAATGAGGTGCTAGCATAGAAATACTATTTTTACGGAATTGATAATCCAATCATTGGATGATAGCATCCTTGAGCTCTTGCTCAGTGATATAACCATCTTCATACATTCTCGTCAATGCAAGATCCTTTCTTCCATTGTTAAATTGGACACTTAATGTTGTGCCTGCAGCATCCAGAGAAAATGATCAGATTCATTTTATAAATTTGATAACAGCATTATTATCCTTTTTATTGCTTAGATCAGCACCATTGAGGATGGCTGCGAATTTTTGATTGATCTGCTGCTGTATACCGCTATCCACTTGAGCTGTATTACCATAAGCATCTTTGATGCTGAATTCTCACATTACCAATCCCCTGTTTTTGTAAGGATTATATAATGATGGACCTTTGGGTAAAGATGCAAGGATTGATGATTCCAAAACGCTAAGATCTTTTGCTGATTTGGCGAAATAAGTTTGGGATGCAGCTTCTACACCAAACGCATTATTTCCGAAAGGGATATAATTCAGATAGAGTTCCAAAGTTTTGGTTTTCATAGCTTTGCGGAGTTCGCTATTGGAAAGATTTCCTTGCTCTTTACGGATCTGTTTTTCCAAAACTCCTCATAACCTGCTAGTCAAAATAATCTCCTTAAGTTTTCTCGTAAGCTTCCTATCATTGGTCAATAAGAGGTTTTTGACTAACTGCTGAGGAATGGTAGATGCTCATTGCATCGTTTGACCGGGATGGAATAGATCATTGAGTCATGCTCTGACCATTCCCATAGTATCCAAGCCATTATGTTCCCGATAGCGCTGATCTTCCAATGCAACGATAGCATTGATCATATTCTGGGAAATTCAGGAATAATCAACATATTGCCTATTTTCTTCATAAAGCCTGTACAAAGTCTCTCCATTCCTATCCTGGATGATAGTCGCTTGCGAAAAGATCATATCCTTTACCTGAGTCACATCAGGCAATCCGATAAGCACATTTCTAGTAAACCGGAAAGCAAATAGTAGCAAAAGAAAAACAAAACCAAGCAACGTCCAAAACCAGATTCTTTTCTTTATCGTAGAAGATGATACTTTAAATGATGGTTTAGAAGAAGCATGATAATTGCTTCAGACAAAATTTGGTGAATATAATCTTTTTTGCTTGAAATAACTCATATGAATGGAACAAAAAAATAAAAAATATTTAAATTTGAAATCCTAAAAACAGTAACAGAATATCAAAATAAAAATATCGTTATCGGTATATTGGCTATTGGTATATTTTTTATTGTTTATCCCATTCGCAAATTATCAAATTCCATTATCGCTTTTTACGCTATTTACGCCTTTTACTGTATTTACGCACTTTATTTTCCATATATATAACATTTGATTTTGGAATTACTGGCATCTTCTACACGCTCATCTACTACAAACTTACCGAGATAATTCATTTCCCTGACTACCATAGTACCAGCAGCAGCATCATAACTGATGACTTTACCTACATGTCACGCAGCAGATCTGAGTCTACCATAGACGATCAAAGCGCCAGCTGAAGGTTTGCTGCCAATTCTATACCCGGCTTCCTTCGCATTCGAACACCACTGATTTGCATCACCGCCAAATGTCCTTTCTTGATTGGTTTCATCGGTATAAGGGAAGATATTTGGAGAAATGATAGCAGCATACCACGTACAATATCCTGGATAGAAACTATTTTTGATTTTCTTGGTATAGGTCCATTTAGAGAGAATGACTGATGTATTGCTATCATCATTATCAGTAGTAGTATAAGTAGTTGTGGCTGACGTCTTTTTGGTGGTGGTCTTTTTGGCAGATCACTGACTAGGTTTATTGATGGTTGGTTTATACGTTACTGTTGTCTGAGAAATTATTTCTGGCTTTGGTTTCTCCAAAAGTCAAATTTCATAAGACTTTTCTTTTGATATATTGATAAACACCTCTTGTCCAGGATTCAAGATTTCTGTCTCATCCTGAAGATAATTGAGTGTCATCAAATCTTGGAGATTGAGATTATATTTGTTGGCAAAGACGATAGCATTATTTTTTTCTTTCATGACATAGACAATACCTTCATCATTATTGAGAATCTTCAACGTCTGTCCTGCCTGAACTTCTCATTTGAGGTCATTGGTTTTTTGGATATTGGAAACCGTAGTTCCGAAAGTGCTTGCTATCTTGAGCAAGGTATCTCACTCTTGGACAACATATTGGATAGTTCCATTGTTATCGCTATCGACATTGATGGTAATAGCATCCATATTGATCTCATTGGAGATGCCATCATCTCATTGAATGAAACTGGAATCTATCGCTATCGGCTCTTCTCCTTTGGAAAACTTGTCTGCATAGACAATCACAAAGATAAAAAACACGATAAGAAATAACGATGAAACAAACTTCACATAATGAATACGTCTAAAGTTTATCATACAAAAGTGATGAACTAAATGGCGGAGAGAGTGGGATTTGAACCCACGGTCCGGTTGCCCGAACGGCTGCTTTCAAGGCAGCTGCATTCAACCGCTCTGCCATCTCTCCACGATGCATAAGGGTATATATTGCGACCCCATAGGATTACGGGGCACGGTTGAATGATAGTGCAGTGATAAATCTTAGTTTTTTCCCTTTAATTTTCAAGACATAAATTGTCCCCTTGAATTTATGAAGATTTTAAGTATTTTTTGTATGAAAAATTGATGGCATCCTTCCATCTTTCCATCTTTCCATCCTTCCACTTTTCCATCTTTCCATCTTTCAACCTTTCCATCTTTCCATCTTTCAACCTTTCCACTTTTCCATTTTTCAACCTTTCCATCTTTCAATTTTTCAACCTTTCATGCCAATGAAATACACCATCCAGACTTGAGTCAATAATCCCATCCTCAGGACCATGTCCGAAGAAGTAGCTGGAATCGATGACGAGATCAGAGATTTTTTTTCTCTACTGAGAAAAGCAATGCGGGAAAATGAATGAGTCGGCTTGGCTGCACCACAAATAGGAAGAAATATCAGGATCATCGCTACCACCCAATGGATCAAGAAAAACAACAAAAATAAACTCATCAATGAGACCATCATGATCAATCCTAATATTACAGAAAGATCCGCAGAGATGATTATCACAGAAGAAGCATGCCTCTCCGTACCTGATGTGTATGGGAAAGTCAAAAGACACAAAAGCATTACCGTAGAATTTATGGACAACAAAGGGAATAAACAAACCAAAAAATTGAAGGATTTTAACGCAACGATTATCCAACACGAAATAGATCACCTCAATGGAATACTTTTTGTCG
>JBBABI010000061.1:0-7240 GCA_041679065.1 Candidatus Absconditabacterales bacterium | reverse complement strand
ACAACTCTTTTATATGTTTTTATTTTATATTATCAAATTATAATGCTATGTCCTTCGGTGACATACTTTTTGTCATCGCCACAAAAAGTATGCAAAAAAGTCTAGGCCCTGCCTACCCATCGTAGTTTTACGAGGCGCGGCGGCAGGCAGGCTCGACAGCACACACGATGTCTCGGCCAGGGGTTTGCTTAGTCAGAGCGGTCTTTCCAGTCTCCCGCAGCTTTGTGCGGGGCAAGCTCCCTCACGGCAGGAAATATATTTTATTATGGCATTAAGCTCAAATCTGCCCTGTGTCAGAAAGCCCTGCCTTACCGGCAACGTCTCGTATGGTTTGCTATCAGATACTAAAAACGTCGCGACTCCCTCCTTCGGTTGAGTGAAACGAGGAAGTCCAGCGAAGCTGGATAACTCCCCGAAGGGTGAAAGTTAGGCCCAGTGAAGCGTCCTTAAAAAAACCCAAAGCGGATTTTTTTATTGCATTGTCCCCCTAAAACTATAAACAGAGAGCATCTTTATGTATCCTTATATACATGACTATAGATCAGACCACTATCCAAATGGATCATACACGGAAAGCCGTCTTGACAGAGGAGTTTGTCAAACCATATTTTTCCCATATCAAGGAAGTCCTGCTTCAGGAGAAACAGGCCGGGCATGTCGTCTATCCCAAGGGATCAGATATCTTCAATGCCTTTAACCTGACCCCCTTTGACAAGGTCAGGGTCGTTATTCTTGGTCAGGATCCGTATCATGGGGAAGGGGAAGCACATGGATTATGTTTCTCAGTCCAAGATGGAGTGAGGCAGCCGCCTTCATTAAAAAATATTTTCAAGGAGCTTCAAGATGATTTGTGAATCCTGCCACCCAAGAGTTGAAATTTGACGAAACGAGCTCAGCAGTGAGTATTCCTTTTGAATGCCATTCTGACGGTCAAGAAAGATACTCCTGCTTCGCACAAAGATATTTGATGGCAAACTTTTACTGATGCGGTGATCAAGAAGTTGTCTGATGAGAAAAATTGAATCATTTTCCTTCTCTGGTGAGCTTTCGCTCAGAGTAAAGAAGCGCTTATAGACACAACTAGACATATTATTTTGAAGTGTCCACATCCATCGCCATTTAGTGTTCATAAATGATTCTTTGGATGCAAGCATTTCTCCCGGGTGAATGAAATATTGAAAAGCAGAGGAGAGAAGGAGATTAATCGAGACTTAAAATAAAATGGAAAAATTGAAAGATGGAAGTATGGAAACATGGATGTTGCCCTGAATCCCGTAGTTGCGGGAGAGCATCCACGAAGGGTATAATGAGGTTTATTATCTTCTTCACTATGCTCGTTTAGAATGACAAACGATTTTATTTCAAAAAATATTCATGAAGATTATCAAAGAGAAAATTATTTTCCAATGAAAGATTGTTGAAGTGGTGCATCAGCTGGTGAAAATATGTGAGCAGGAATTTGTTTTTGAAATAGCGAGAAGATCTCCCTGAGTTCGTCTGATTATTTGCGATAAGGATAAAATTCTCCTTACTAAGGAATATCGCAAAGAGTTGAAATGATTTGATTATCGTCTGCCAGGTGGTAAAGTGTTTGATACGCTTAAGGAATACAATAAGAATAAGAAAAACATCAAAAAATACGCCCTTGCTGCTGCTAAACGTGAATGTGAAGAAGAAACCGGATTAATCATTCAAAATCCTACCTTGTATTATATATCGAAAGCATGAGCGACAGTGGAATGGGATTTATATTATTATATAGTCAAAAAATTTACATATCATGCCAAGTGACAGCAATTAGAAATAGGAGAGTATATAGACGTGGAATGGAAGACAAAAAAAGAAATTCTCTCGCTCATTAAAAAATGAGAAATCCATGAAGATAGGTCAGTAGGTGTATTGATGAGATATTTGAGTTAATGTGCTAAAAATAATTTTTCATTTTATCCATGCCATCATTTCAGATAAAGATCTTATAGTCTGGCAATATGTCTTTTATCGCATTTTTCAGCGATGTTATCGTCAGGATTCTTGGCTCGTGGTGATAGCCATCTATCCTGTCTTCTATTAAGACGGAAGATGTCTCTTTATTGAACATAAGAAATCATCCCCCAAGAATTACTTGATCGGTGAGTTTATATTTTTGTATCAGAAGCTCTGCGTTCATGAATGAGTCATCAAATATTAGCGAATAGAGATGTTTCTTGGGATCATAGAAAAATATGTAATGTCACTGTATACTTCATTTTTCATCCCGATTCCCCTTCAGAAGCACTTGTACTTTCGGGAAATTCACTGCCACGGGAACGGTAATATCTACGTCGAAGTTAAATTTTTTCGGAGTATTCCTATATGTACGCATGTCTATATTCAGGACTTCTTCTCTTCTCAAAGACATTCACAGATTCTGTGAAAATCATTCTAACTGTGCTATTGAAGCAAGGTTTCCTTTGTCGTATCAAACCGTTCATTCATATTCATTATAGAAATTCTCTTTGCTCTGTTTGTCTAGGATACGTTCCGGAGTGCGTAATCTATGGATGTAATATTCTTCCAGTGGTGGGTGATGAGGTAAGACTAGTTTAATGCCAAGATCTGCTGCTGTCTTTTTTATTTTCTCTATCTCGTTGATCTGGTAAACACCGAAGTGGTTGATATTATATTGTATCTGATTGTATTCCTTCTGCAGAATTTCTTTAATGTTCTCTTTGTTGTATTGTATGGTCAATCATAATTTTTTCACTATTGCAAGAAAAATCTCTATTTGATAATATTCTTTCAGATCGTTCTGTCATTGCTCGAATGCTTGCAGGATGAAAGAGGTGTCGTGATTATACATCGTTCCATATAATGACATTCTTTTTGTCATAGCAATGATCTCATTCTCTATATTACTTACGCCACTTTCACGAAAGAGCATCCTGTTGTCAAATATGTGTTTGATGATGGCATGTAATATGGTACATAATTTGTCAGAATCTAAGATGAAAGATGCATCAAATCTTTCCTGGATATCTTTTTCTATCTTCTTTATCTTTTCTATGTCTTGCAAGAAAGCATGTGTTTCCAATGTTTCCTGTATCTTTTCCTTGTGATTTCCATCCAATAGATCCATTTCTTCCATAAATTCTTTTATCCTTTCATATCATATTTTTCATTCATACATGCCATTTAACGCCATTATCTGTGCTCGTCTGATATTCGAATACCCTCCCATGCTATAAAATTTCACATCTCGGATATAGCCCTCATTTTTCTTTACCTCTTCGAAATCAAATCATTCGCCGAAGACCTTTTCTCATATGAGTTTCTTATCTTGCTTCATTTTTTCTTCATCACGAGAAATCGACTCTTTCCGTGCGTCAGGTAACGTAGTCATTTTTTCCTCAACTCCCTTTCTCTTCATTCTCCAAGACTGATCATAGCATCATCGGATATGGTTGGCTATATATATTTTGATATCGGAAGAAATCGGAAGATCGATATCCAGTTTACGTCTTTTGTGATATCGTGTATTGTGATATGTCCCTATGACTTTTCGTATGATCTTCATTTTTTCCTCATCTGTCTCGGCTTTCTGTCTTTGGTATCTTTCAAGGATAATCCTTCTTATCTCTTCCTTTTGCTCTTCGGCAAAATAAGCGACAACGCTATTTTTCATCTGTTCTTCGATTTTCTGTTCATCTGTTTGCAATATGGACTTTGTATTGCTGTGCATGATGTTTAAAATATCTGATGATGCTTGTGAAATCAAGACGGGAAGATTTTTAGAGGTATCTATCTTCGCTTCTTGTAATCTAACGATAGGTTTCCCCTTATCCAAAAAATACTTCTGATATTGTTTCTCTTTCTCTGTCGAAGTCTTGAACTTTCCATTCTGAAGATCAAATCAGAGGAAAATATTGTTGAAATATTCTTCCTTCTCGGCATATATTTCTTTGATAATGTTTTTGACGCTGTAATATCCGTCTGCGAAATCTTCTTCTCTGGCGTATGAGGATTCGTATTTTGTGATATCGGAATCGTTTGAAGATAAGAGTTCCTGGATCGCTTTAGATTGTTTTTTTTCTATGTTTTTTTGCTTCTTTATCTGCATTTGCTGTTGTTTAGCTCTATTCTCTTTCTCTAGCATCCAGGATATCTTATTATTTGTTTTCTGAATCGTCTGTTGAAACTCATTGAGAATTTGAGGGAAACTTTCTTGTGCAGAGATCTCTTGCAAGGTTCATGAATGAGTATCATTATGTCAGATAGCTATATCATTTGCAGTGATTGGCTCGTCTTTGAATGCTGTCTTGTGATTGATCTGCCGCTGGAAATTGTTGTTTTCAAGATCATAAAGTTCATGAAGGAGAAAATCTATTATTTCGTGATATTTTCCTTCTTCACTAATAAGGTGGTGGTCGTCATCATCTCTTATCGTAGCCGAAAAATCCTTATCGATTTGTTTCGTTCTGTTGTCATAATAGAACGCAATAATTTCGTTAGCGTACTTTATGAGCGTATTGAAATAGGCGACGATGTCTTCCTTGGATTGGATGGTAATAGTATTCAGAAATTCTTGCATTTGAGAAAAAATATGGTCAATGCCATGAGGGGAGTTTATCAAATCTGGTATGTTTCTTAGATTTTTCATGGGGTTCAATCTATAAAGATTATCTTTATAAATATTATCTATCTTTTGTCAAATGTATATTATGTGAAATATGATTATGTATATTACACTATTACCGAGTTATTAAATATATTTGATAATCTCTTTCTTGAATATTTCTGCGTCATTATTTCACATTGTCTGTAGTATTTCTTCTAGTTTTCTTGTCAAAAAAAGATTTGACAAAGTGGGAGAGATGAATAGTATGTTTTTGGATATGCTATTTTTTTATTATTCTATGGATGATTGTATGACTAATTTGATTTTTGACGAGATAGCTCTACACGCCTTAGAAATTATGGAATATACAGACAAACATATTTTTCTGACAGGAAAAGCAGGGACAGGAAAGTCTACATTGTTGATGCATTTTCTGGATACCACGTCAAAAAATATTGTACTTTTGGCTCCTACCGGAGTTGCTGCACTCAATATCTGAGGGGCAACCATTCATTCATTTTTTTGATTCCCACCTACCGTTACGGTTAGGAAAGCAAAACAAGAAGCTAAATTTCAGATAGGAGATGGAAAATTTACTGAACTTGATGCTATTGTGATAGATGAGATATCTATGGTGAGATCAGACATGATGGACTGTATCAATGAGTTTCTTAGGATTGTTAGATGATCTTCCAAACCTTTTGGTGGCGTACAGCTTATTATGATCGGTGATGTATATCAATTACCTCCTGTGGTTACTAAATATGAAAAAGGCTTTTTTGTAAAAGAATACGCTAGTCCTTATTTTTTTGATGCAAAAATCATAAAGAAGAAAACCTTTATTATGGAGTTTATCGAACTCGAAAAAGTCTATCGTCAATCAGATCAGAAATTTATTACTCTTTTGAATGCTATTAGGACAAAGACTTTACAACAAAAACATTTGGATGTGCTCAACCGTTGTGTGAGTACTGATATAGCGATAACTGATGGTATGGTGTATCTTGCGGGTACAAATTCTATAGTGGATACCATCAATGATACCTATCTTGCTGATGTAAATCATCCTGCTATTACGTTTTCTGCTCATGCAAAAGGCGAGATGCAGTGAAGACAACTCCCTGCAGATGCTAAGTTGATACTCAAAAAATGAGCTCAAGTAATGTTTGTAGCCAATGATCCTGATGGGCGTCGAGTTAATGGTACTTTGGGTAAAGTTGTTTCATTAAAGAAAGATCGTATTGTGGTACAGATCTATGGGTGAGAAGAAGTCGAGGTTGGTCCGCATACATGGAGAGTATCTCAATACGAATATAATCCTAGCAAAAAACGTCTGGATGCTTTTTCTGTGGGTTCGTTTACTCAGATACCACTTACCCTTGCTTGGGCGGTCACTATCCACAAAAGTCAGTGAAAAACTTTTGATAAGGTGATCATTGATTTGAGTGCTTGAATTTTTGCTCATGGGCAGACCTATGTTGCGTTGAGTCGCTGTCGTACGTTGGCGTGAATTACGTTGACCACGCAAGTAGATCGTAGTCATATCAGATTGGATTATAATGTAGTGAGATTTATCGCAGAGATTCATTCTACTAGACCAGAGCTTTTGCTTTCTCTAGAAAAGAAAATCGAATTATTCCAGCAAGTTATTGCTGCTAAGTGACGTATTTCTATGACGTATTTGAAATCTCAAGATATTTCATCTCGTAGAGTTTTTGAGCCGTATGAGATTGGAAATATGGAATATGAATGAGTCTGATTTCTCGGAGTAAAGGGATATTGTCATACCCAATGAGGAGAAAGAGTATTTAGAGTAGATAGAATTTTGGAATTAGAAAAAATGTAGAAATGTATATCTTATTGTTTTCAAAATATAAATATCTATCATTATATCATGGAGCTAAAAACCACCCTTAAAACGACACCTAAGTACATCAAGATCCTTGCTGATAACGGTATCGCTACCGTAAAGGATTTTTTGCAGTATTTTCCCAGAGCATATGAAGATAGGTCGACTATCAGGAATCTCAATGAATTGATCTTCAATGAAAAGGGGATTACTGCCACGAAGGGTAAGATCCTCAAAAAAAGCATTTTCATGAGGTGATGAAAGATGATTTACACTATCGGTTTTGTCGATCCTGTCGGCAATAAAGGTCAGATTACCATATTTAATTCCGGATTCCTAGCAAGTAAGATCCATGAAGACAAACGATACATCATTGTCGGCAAACCTGCTATGAAGTTTGGTAAAATAACGTTTTCTCATCCTGATGTCGTAGAGACGGAAGCACCGGAGGAAGAATCAGTGAACAGTGAACAGTTAACAGTGAACAGCGAAGGTATACAAAAGGAAAACTATAATACGGGGAGGATTTTTCCTATCTATCCTGAACTTATGGGAATTAGTCCGGGATGGTTTGCGCAAAAGATGCGAAATCTCATGGACAAAGTTGACACAATTTTTTCCGAGTACTTACCTGATGAGTTCATACAAAAATTCTGACTAATGGGCGTTAGGGAAACGATCAAGGAAATGCATTATCCTACCAGTTCCGACAAGCAGAAACAGGCACAGTTGAGGATTTTTTTCGACAGATTACTCAGAATTCAATTATATTAGTTGATAAACAGGAATACCTATCA
>JBBABI010000060.1:0-7241 GCA_041679065.1 Candidatus Absconditabacterales bacterium | reverse complement strand
GCTCAGAAATAGTCCTGCTTCTCTATGGATTCTTCGATTTTTTTCTGGATCTTGGTTAACGTATCCTCATATTTTTTGTATTGGTCATCGTTATCGAGTTTCTGATTCATGGTAGATTCTCTGGCACAAGCCTCATCGATGATATCTAGTGCCTTGTCAGGGAGATATTTATTCATCATATATCTTCTGGAAAGACTGATGGCTGATTCCAACGCTTCGTCAGTAATCTGGACACCGTGGAAATCTTCATAGGTCTGTTTCAATCCGCGCAGAATATTCAATGACGCTTCAGGATCCGGCTCATTGACAATGACTTCCTGGAATCTTCTTTTGAGCGCCGCATCTTTCTCGATATATTTCTGATATTCGTTGAAGGTCGTAGATCAAATTAATTTTATTTTACCTCTTGATAAGAGTGGTTTGATCATTTGTGCAGCGTCATTATTTTCCTGTCCGCCTGCACCGATGATGGTATGAATTTCATCGATGAAAAGGATGATATTATTCGTTACATCCATAGCTTCTTCCAGGATGGATTTCATTCTTGCCTCGAATTCGCCTCTATACTTCGTGCCAGCGACCAAGGTTCCCATATCCAATAGGAAAATCCTTTTGTTCTTGAGCTTATCAGGGACAGTTCACTGGGTAATCTTCTGTGCTAATCCTTCGACGATAGCAGTCTTACCGACGCCGGCTTCTCAGATGAGCAGAGGATTATTCTTGTTTTTTCTAAGCAGAGTATAGATGATCTGATTGATCTCGTTTTCTCTGCCGATGATAGGATCTATCAGTCATTCCTTTACTTCCTTGGTTAAGTCGGTGCCGAAATATTCTATCGTCAGCTTTTTTTCTTCTTTCTTGTTTTTGTCTGCTTCCGCAGTAGGTGTATCATTTCTCTCCATGATTTCGCTATCGACAGCGTCCAGAAGCATATTGATATCACCGATCTCTTTGATGTTGTCTACGTTCATACTATGAATGGTGCTAGGATTTAAATGGAATACTGTCAGTATTTTACTGAGAATCTCCAAAAAAGCAAATAATCATCATTGCTGTATGAGGGGGTTGCGGATGAGTGATTCACAGGTCTTGACCATGCTTTTTATATCCACTCACGCCTTACGCAAGTGCTCTGCACATGGGGTGGACAAATCACAAAATGATGTATAGAATAGGATACTGATGTCGAGTGTAGTTGGCGCTGCCTTTCCCGTTTTAGTAGGGTCGTTGAGCAGATGTTGAATACGGTTGGAAAGTTTTTTCCCCAGGTTGAGTTTCTTTTCTTCCATAAAGTGAATAGTATCACCTTCGAGGCGATATTTTTCTTCCATCTTGCCAGTGCATAATTCCGTATGCGGTAACCCCATGACGCTCTGGAAAACATCCAGCAGATCATGGTGCTTGATGAGATTGCATATCCCGAAAAAGATATCATCTCCTCTGATGGTTCTCTGGCCTGTACGTGATGCAAGTCTGCTTGCATATTTGAGTCCTGAGACTGCTTGAGCGGTAAAAACGTCTATATGAGGATGCATATGGCTTCGCAGTTGAAAGTTAAAAGTGGAAAGTGGAAAGTTGTCATTCCGGCGCGTCAGTCCAACACCAAGTTGGGATACGGTTTGCGGCCGGAATCTCATCATCATAATTTTTTCGATATTGCCTTGTAAATTTTTTTCGTAAAATATCAATCAAGAAAAAAGAGAATTTCACCAAAATACTTCTATTATTTCAAATGGCTTGACTTGTTTCGTTGGATATATATAAGAAATAAAAATAAAAAAAATTATAAACCAAAACCAAAATACATATGAACTCAAAAAAATTAGCTCTACCTCCTTGCGAAACGTACCGAATGGTAGAAAGATGTGTGTTTGTTGTCAAAGACAATGTTCTTATCATTGAAAAACTCTCAGATGGAAGATATATGTTGTTTGTTGATAAACACCCAATTGTTTTCACTTTTTCGCAGTTGAAAAATAGTCCGAGCAAAAAAGGAGATCCATGGACATGGGTAAAGCCACCTTGGTCTGGTTCATCTCATCATCAGCACGAATTCTTTATAGAATTATCGGAATTCAAATCACTTCTCAGGACATTTAAAAAAATCTTCAAAGAAAAATAAAAAAACAGTTATGATAACAGCAAGAAAAATAGTAAAACAAATGTTTTTCGAATTCGATTGTCCTGATGAGAATATAGAGAAGCAGGGCATTGTCATTTACAAACTTGAAAATGGTGAATATATGGTTCGAGGGAAAGGAAATATTCTCCATACATTCACTTTCGAACAATTGAAACAAAATTTTACTACACCTATTAAAGACAGGATAGAACTTCCATTTACAATCCATTGGAGTAATATCCTCTTTGATCACGACAAAAGTATTACGAAAAAAAGATTTACAGAATTTCTGAAAGCATTCCAAGAAGCTTTCGATGAACAGTAACATGATACCATATGAAGATATTTCTGGCGCTGCCTTTTGTCGCCAGATTTTTTTAAATTAGCTCATCTCAAAAATTGTTGTAATTGAAAAACGAATGAATAATCTCTATTCTACAAAAAGATTCCATCATTCTGCACTCTGCACTCCTTTTTATTCCTTCCATGATCTCAATGTTCTCTCGATTAAGATCTTTACGAAATCCACACGTCAAGCCGATGAATGTCATTTCCATCCATAGGAAGAATATTTTGAGTAATTATGAATTTCTCCAATCTCTGCAACCCAAGGCAGCAATATTTCCCGTCCTCAAATCCAACGCCTATGGCCATGGATTGGTTCAGATGGTAAAGATTTTGAGAAGAACCGATGCACCCTATCTCGCAGTAGATAGTTTCCCGGAATATCAGATTGTCAAAAAATACAGCAGCAAACAGATCTTGCTTCTCGGTGAAACCTTGCTGGAAAATTACAGGAAGTTCAATCATAGGAGAGTAGCTTTCTGCGTGTACAATAAGAAGACACTTACCACACTCGGTGAACTTAATAAGGATATCAAGATTCATCTTTTCTTCAATACCGGCATGAATAGAGAGGGCATCCAAGAGGATCAGCTTCCCGATATTTTACAGGAACTCAAAAAATATCCTCAGATTACTGTCGAGGGAGTGATGTCTCATCTGTATAGCGCTGATGAAGTAGATTATGATGGGATAGATGAGCAGATCAAAAAATTCAGGACGATGTATTACAAGCTGATCGACTTTGGTCATACACCACTCCGGAAACATATCGGCAATAGTGCGGGTATGTTCAAAATTCAAGATGATTTCTTCAATGCCTACAGACCTTGAATTGCACTGTATGGCTATAGCCCTTTCGCATCACATGCGCCATTGCATAAGAAAGCCAAGGCACTGAAACCAGCGTTATCTATTACTTCGAGAGTAATCTCCACCCAGATCGCTCGACCAGGGGAGTGAGTGAGTTATCATCATACCTATAAGCCGTATGATAGAGAGATTTTGGTAACCATCCCTTTCGGCTATACTGAAGGATTATCCAGAGTAGCCTCAGGCAAGATCGGCATGAAACATGGCAGGCAGTTTATCAAACAGATCGGGACTATTTGCATGAATCTTTGTACCTGTAAATCCGACTATGAGATCAATATCGGCGAAAAAGTGGAGATCATCGGCACCAATCCTGATGCCAAAAATAGCATGGATCAATTAGCGCAGGCGAGCGACACTATTGTTTATGAATCATTGGTAAGATTGGATAAATCGATCAGAAGAGAAATCGTCTAAATCGTCATTGCGAGGAGTTTTTTTAACGACGAAGCAATCCAAATAATTAAGATAATATAGATTGCCACGTCCGCCTAGGCGGACTCGCAAAGACACAGTAAAAAACACCAACATCTTTCCATATTTCAATCTTTCAATATTTCAATTTTATTTAAAGTAAAACCATGTCTCAAGTCCGACTATATTCCTTAATAAGTGTCCTTATCGTAAGCTTGATCTCCTTGATCGGCGTCATTACTTTGGGAATCAAAATTGAGAAGCTGAAAAAGATACTTCTTTTTTTCGTCAGCTTTTCTGCCGGCGCATTGTTTGGTGACGTCTTTATCCATTTGTTGCCACAGACTATTGTTGAGGGGATAATTACGGTCAAAGCATCACTGTGTATTTTAGCAGGAATCCTTTTCGGCTTAATCACGGAGAAAGTTATCCACTGGAATCACTGTCATATGCCGATCACCAAGACGCATGTGCATCCGTTTGCTATCATGAATCTGGTCGGTGATGCAGTCCATAACTTCATAGATGGACTGATCCTCTGAGCAAGTTATCTGGTGAGTATTCCTGTCGGTATCGCGACGACTATTGCAATAATATTTCATGAAATTCCTCAAGAAATAGGCGATTTCGGCGTCCTGATTCACGGTGGCTTCTCTAAGAAGAAGGCATTACTGGTTAATTTTATGACGGCACTGACGGCGATAGTTGGTGTAATTATTGCGCTATTGCTTACCCGTTATATAAATAATCTGACCTCATATTTGATCCCTTTCGCAGCAGGCTCGTTCATCTATATCGCCGGTTCTGATCTTATCCCCGAATTGCATAAGGAAAATAAGTTTTCACAAATTATCTGACAACTCTTGTTCTTTCTTTTCGGTATCGGTGTTATGCTCTTGCTTCTCGTCTTGGAATAAAAAAACCTCTATCAAGATTGACAAGATAGAGGAGCTATTTTTTTTTGATAATTCTTGGTTTGATCTTACGTTTAAAGTAGATCATCATCATCCTCGAATATTTTTTGATAAACCAGGATATCGGTCTGCCAAAAACTATTGCGATGATAAACCCTCCTGATACAGCATAGAGAAATGTTTCCAGGCTGATAGCTTTCACCAGGAAGAGTAAGAATACCTTGCATACATACAGTGAGTAAAAGATCAAAAGAAGTGTGGCGGTATCAGCAAGCCAAAATACGCTTCTGGTCTTCTTGGGAAGTCTTTTTTTGAATGTTTTCCGATAATATATCTTGATGTTCCGTATATACACTACGAAAAACAAATCTATGATCACCGTACTGATCCTCAATAGCAATGCTACCCATTTGGGCATATGCAACCCATCAATCTCCAGAAAGTAGCTGATGGTATTGAATATAAGAATGAAAAATATCCAAATGATGATTTCTATTGATTTAATGATTTTCTTTTTCATTTTTTGATTTTTATTTTCAGTATTGAGTATATTTTTCTGCACAAGAAAATCAATAGCTATATAATGTTTTCTTATAAAGGCAAGTAGGTGCGCTTTGCTTGCAGTTCATAGTTCATGGTGTATGGTTTGTAGTTCTTTGCTCTTTAATCTCTATACTATAAACTATACACACTGCACTTTTTTATTCTTTCTTAATCACATAAATAACTCTGCCGATATCCCCAGCAAATAGACGGTAGTGATGTTCATAAACCAGGGTCAGATTTTTTGTTTTACAAAGCTGAAGCAGGTCACGTTTCTCTTCCTCCGACTCCTGTTTGTAGAATACAAAATGGCCTCATGTGTTAAGTAGGGGATAGGATCGTTTGATAACTTTATCTATATATCCGACAGCTCTAGCAGTGATGACATCAAAGGCTCATTCATAGTCTTCAGTCCTTGATCGTACGGCTTTGGCATTGGATATATTAAGCTCTTTGATTAGTTGGTTGACGGCTTCTACCTTCTTTTTCCTTGCATCTATCCCTATGAAATGAACCTGAGGATACCTCATCGCTAGCGGCAAAAGAGGAAAACCTCATCAGGTACCGATATCGCAGACTTTCCGGTTATCAGCCAAAGGAAAAATATTGGAAAGTTCCAGGGAATCCAAAATATGCTTCTGATAGACACCATCCGGATCTCTGATGGATGATAAATTCAGTTGAGAATTGAGTTTCAAGAATGTATTAATTAAGTTATCCCATTTCATCTAGTGTTTCTTGGCGTTAAAATTTAAAATATTGATGTGGATTGCCCTTCCTCAGAAAAGCTTGCATTTTTCCAGGAAATTGATATAAGAATGTTGATTCCTATTTTTTTTTATGTTTAAAAATTGCCATGATAATAAGAAAAATCAGGAAAAATGGAATACTAAATGCAGGGAAGCTAATCAAACGGATTCTTATCCTAGTAATGGTTTTCGCGATTTTCAAAGGGATACAATATATCAGCCACAAAACCGCACAGAATTTTTCTCGTATCACAAGTATGCAGGTAGGAGATACCGTCCAGGTAATATGAAACATTATCCAGGATAACAAGTTTCCTTATTATACCCATAGCATTGTGGATGTAAATAATGATAGAATCGGTCTCAAAAGCGCATCCATCAATCTCAATAATTATAAGGGGAACGTAGAGATTGTAGGAAAGATAGAGAAGTTTCTGAAGCTTGTCCCTATAGTAGAGGTAGATACGGTCAAACTTCCTGATCAGGGGCTTATCATCAAAGACAAGAGATATTTTTTTACTAAGGATTTTCTGTATCTGGATTTCACCACACAACCCCAGCTTTCTGCTATCAGATCTGGAAATGAGATTGAAATCCTTTTTGGGGATAAAATTGTGCTTAGTATAGAACGTTTCTTATGCAGTGTTGTTATCAGAAATCACGACTGTGGAGCATTGATTGCCGATTACAATGACAAGAAAAAGGATAATTTTGATTCGATACGATGATACACCTATTACAAGCATGGTTCTGATATTTGGATTACTTTTGATGATGAACATTTCGGGTATGTTTTCAAAAATATTGATGATACGATGATGTTGGATCTTTCCAATATGATCAGAATCGTTAATAAGGATTTTGTTATGGAAAATAAGATGTCCCTCATTCGTACTGGTTGTGCAGATTCAAAGACATATCTCCAGACTATCCAAGATGCTAGCATGAATTATCATAACCCTCAAATGATTTCACTCCTCTTGACAGGAAGGACTGATACAGATCAGCAAGCAAGCTGCAGTATCGTATTTGATGATCGGAATGACCGGACAGTCAAGTCAGCTGAATTCACTCTTCAGTAATAAATAACATTTATTATAAAAAAAATCCTGCAATTTAGCCGGATTTTTTATCATGTCATTCCGGCGTTAAGAACGAAGCCCACCTTCGTGGACAAGTTTGCAGCCGGAATCTATTAGTTAATGTGGATTCCCGATCGGGCCTGCCTGCCGGTAGGTAGGTCGGGGATGACGATATGACGATTATTTTATATCCAGAATTTTG
>JBBABI010000059.1:0-7258 GCA_041679065.1 Candidatus Absconditabacterales bacterium | reverse complement strand
TAGTCTTTTAATTTACCTCGACCACAGTTTTCAAATATTTTCTTCCATCGAAACGGGTGAATTTCTTGGTCTTGAATGCGACTACTCCATCAGTTTGTGCATGGATAGAAAAATCATTCCCTATATAGGTATTTTTACCGCATTCATATTTGCTACCTTTCTGTTTGAGGATGATATTCCCTGCAATCACTTTCTGTCAGCCAAAAAGTTTAATTCCACGATACTTAGCTTGCGAGTCTCTAAGGTTTTTTGCCGATCCACCGGCCTTTTTGTGTGCCATCTTGGTTTACTAATGATTAAAATAGGGTTTATAAAGGATGATATTTATTCTTGTTTCGGATTGCTTTCACGATGTTATTGGTGTATTTCGCCTACGGCTGTGTATTTCGCTTCGCTGTTATTGGTAATTTAATATACGCGCAGCAAATATACACGAACGAATGTGAGTAAATATACGCGTAGCAAATAACCATCAATAACTTATTTCGTTGATTTGTGTATATAACAATTTGCTAGCTTTTTTCAAGCCTATTCTACTCAATGATCCTTTCTGTATATTTCACCGACCGGCAACAATCTACCGATAATGACATTGGATTTAAGATCTGATAAGGTATCTACTGATCCTTTGAGCGATGCAGCAACCATCACTCTGATTGTTTCCTGGAATGATGCAGCTGATAACCATGAATCAGTTTCCTTGGCAATATTTGTTAATCCAAGCGCTAATCTTTTCCCCTTGGCTGCCTTCTTACCATCTTTTTTGAGCTGATTATTTATATTGACGAAGTCTTCATATTTCGCATAGGTTCCAGGGATGAAGCTACTCTCTCCGGAATCTTCGATAAACACCTTAGAGAAGAGCTGTTTGATAACTACTTCTATATGCTTGTCATTAAGATCCTGTCCCTGTGCTGAATACACTTTTTTTACTTCTCTGATGATGTATCTCTGTGTCTCGAGATCACCTACGATATTCTTGTATTCTTTGACATCCAATGCGCCATTAGTCAAAATTTCTCACTTAAATACTTCTGTTCCGTCTTTGGTTTTGAGTGCTGTCAATCCCATCAATGCTCTGGTATAAATCTCTTGTACGCCCAATACGATACGATCCTTGTGAGTTTCCAACACTTTTCCTTCTTCTTTGATTTTCAATTTACTCTTTCCTTTACTCGCATAGATTGCTCCTTTAGCCAAGAGCTGATTTTTTCTTGTATCCAATGTATATCCCGCCTTAATCATATATGTTTTCTTCTGGTATTCAGAGATTATTTTCACGTATCTCATTTTCCCTGTTTCGTAGAAAGAAATCGTTCCATCAAATGGTGCGATAACCGCAGGAGATTTAGGTGCTCTGACCTCAAACAACTGTTTAACCCTATCGATACCCTGCGTCATATCTCATGACTTACTTGCCACTCATCATTCATGGAAGGTATCCAGAGTCAGCTGTGTGGATGGTTCTCCGATAGATTGTGCAGCAATGATACCCACAGGAACACCTACTTCTACTAATTGTCTGGTAGAGAGATCCACCCCATAACATTTTTGACAGACTCCGCTCACGCTTTGACATATCAATGGCGTCCTGACTTTCACTTCTTCAATTTTCATATTTTCTATAATCTTCATATTTTCTTTGTTGAGTATTTCTCCTTTATTCAACACAATATTTTTATTCTTGTCAGTAATATCTTCGGCCAATACTCTGCCTGCAATGATGTGTCAGAAATTCTCTCCATGAAGTTCAGCTTCCTGTTTGGAGAATACTACATATTTATCGCTACCGCAATCATTTTCCCTGATGATCACTTCCTGTGATGCATCACAAAGCTTTCTGGTCAAATATCATGATTCAGCTGTCCTCAACGCCGTATCCGCCTTTCCTTTTCTTCAGGCATGTGCAGAGATAAAGTATTCGATAGGTTTCAATCCCTCCACATATGAATTTTTGATCGGTAACTCGATAATATCTCCCTGAGGATTGACGACAAGTCACTTCATACCTGAAATCTGCGTCATATGTGTCTGAGAACCTCTCGCTCCTGAATCCACCATCGTGTAGAGATCCTGTCCTGGTCAGGTGATTCCTTTGAGGCTTTCCTCGATTTTCTTTTTCACTTCTGTCCAGAGTTTGACTACCAATCTATGTTTCTCTTCATCAGAAAAGAAGCCCTTGAAATAATATTTGTAGATTTCATTGGATTTGATATCGCCGATCCTGAGCTCTTCATCTTTCCCTTTAGGCACTTTCATATCCAAGATATTGATTGATGTCCCTGCTAGTGTAGAATATTTAAATCCAAAATCCTTGATATCATCAGCTACATGCACTGTCGTAGGCATATCATATTCATCGAAGATTCTACTCAAAATCTTTTTCAAATCCTTATTTTTCACTTTGGAATTCATAAATCTCATCTTCTCCGGGAGAATGGAATTGAAAATCACTCTTCCTACAGTCGTAGTAACAGGCTCTTCATCATATACCAGGATAATCTTGTCCTTGATCATGACATTTCCATTGCCATAAGAATCCAAAACCTTGTCCATGGAAGAGAAGATTCATTTGAGCGGATTTTTTTCTTTCCGTTC
Source organism: Candidatus Absconditabacterales bacterium (assembly GCA_041679065.1). Classification (GTDB taxonomy): domain Bacteria; phylum Patescibacteriota; class Gracilibacteria; order Absconditabacterales; family Absconditicoccaceae; genus CAJBLF01. Next base: position 4,660 of record JBBABI010000059.1, on the reverse strand, counting down.
CTCTTCAGTTTTGTAATCAGGATATTTAGGATCATAGAAATCAGTCAGATAATATACTCCCAGTACCATATCCTGCGAATGTGTGATAGTAGGATCCCCAGATCCTGGTTTCAATATATTTTTGTCTGAGGCGATAAGTTCTCTTGCTTCTCTCTGCGCCTCATCGGAAATCGGCAAATGGACTGCCATCTGATCTCCATCGAAATCGGCATTGAATGAAGGACATACTAATGGATGGATTCTGATTGTTTTTCCAGGCATTAGGATAATCTTAAATGCTTCTATAGAAAGCCTATGCAACGTCGGTGCACGATTGAGCAAGACATATTTATCTTTGATCACTTCTTCCAGAAATTTCAATGCAAGCGGTGATTCTTCTTTGATAAGCTTCTCAGCTTGTTTAGGTGTATAGACTATTTTTTTCTCGATAAGCTTCCCGATGATAAATGGAGTGAACATTTTAACGGCAATATAGATCGGTAATCCGCATTCATCCAATCTCAAATCCGGACCTACGGTAATGATAGACCTTCCAGAATAATCTACCCTCTTTCCAAGCAGATTTTTCCTAAAAATACCTTCTTTACCTGAAAGCATATCTGATAATGACTTAAAGACTTTGATACCGGCACCTGCTCATCCGACACCAGCCTTTTCTCCAACTAATAAATTATTTACTGCCTCTTGAAGTAGTCTTATTTCATTTTTTTTGACCACATCAGGCATACCAACCTGGATCATTTTTTTGAGTCTAATATTCCTCATCAGTACACGCCTATAGAAAAGATTAACATCAGATGATGCAAACTTCCCTCATTCTAATTGCACGACCGGTCTTAGATCTGGTGGAATAACTGGCAGTTTCTTGATTACCATATTTTCCGGTTTAACTCCAGAGACATGAAGATTTATCAGTAATTTGATCAATGCGATACTCTTTTTCTTCTGATCTTCTGATTTGATCTGAGTGAATTCCTTGATCCTTTTTTTGATCTCATCTTCGACATTGATATTCTGCAGCATTTTCAATAACGCTTCAGGTCATGACTGAAATACCGCAAGCGTGGTATATTTTGCAAAAATATGCCTGAAATCATTTTCAAAAATAGTCGATCCAACTTCTAAATCAGAAACTATGGATTTGATCCTATTGAATTCCTTTTCCAATGATTCCTTATTCTCTTCGACCAATCTTTCTATTTCTTTGACCTGCTTAGGATTTTCTTTATTTTCCGCAAGTTCGCTTTTGTATAACTCTTGCAATTCCTTGAGCTTAGCATCATAATCTTCTTTTATCTTTACTATGATCTTCTTTTTGAAATCTGCATCCGCTTTTTGGACCAATATATATTTCACAAAACTCAACACTTTATCAATCTCATTGGCAGAAAGTCCAAGCAATTGATTGACTCCGCCTGATGGAGAAGATTTATACCAAGCATGAAGTACAGGAACAGCTAATTCGATATGCCCCATCCTTGATCTTCTGACTCTGGATGTCGTGACCTCTACTCCACATCTCTCACAGACTATTCCCTTGTATCTGACTCATTTGTATTTTCCGCAGCTACATTCATAATTTTTGACAGGACCGAAAATAGATTCACAAAACAATCCTCATTGTTTTGGTTTCCCTGTCCTATAATTGACCGTATCAGGATTATCTACTACTCCATGTGATCGCTTCTCGATATCCTCTACTGATGCGAGTCTTACTACAAGTCATTCAAATTTTGTTTTGTTCATGCTCATGCTTGATATAAGATGATAAAACCAGTTAGCAATTATATACATAGCCTCAGATAGTCACAGGTGGTCTCACGCTCACCGCCTAGGCGGATCGCGCCTCAGGTTGTTACTTTACCTTTTTTTAAAGAAAAACTAAACAAACAATCTGTGGCAACCTGCGGCAACCCGCCTGCCATCCTTTGAAGATATGTGGGCGGGCAGGTCTGCAACAACCTGCGACGATTTTTATTCAAACTCTCCGAAATCTTCCATTTCCTTGACGACATTATCGATGATTTCATCCTTTTCCTGGGCTATTTCCTCCCCAGTAACTTCAGCCGTAGTCTCTCCTCCGGTTATAGTTCCGCTCATCACTCCGGAGAATCCGAGATTCACAATCTTTTTGACTCTGGATTCGTGCTCTTGCTCCAATTCTTCATATGTCAGCGGTTCTACATTCTGACACAATCCTTTGAAGAGGTAGGTAACCAGATTAAATGATTCTGGTAATCCTCCTATCTTAGGTTTCTGTCCTTTGATGATAGCTTCATATAATTTATTCCTTCAGATCACATCATCTGATTTGACGGTTAACATCTCCTGTAAGGTATATACTGCAGAATATGCTTCCAATGACCACACTTCCATCTCTCAGAATCTCTGACCTCATTGTCTGGATTTTCCTCCGAGTGGTTGTTGGGTAATCAATGAATATGGTCCAACGGATCTCGCATGGATTTTATCTTCCACCATGTGGACTAATTTCAGAATATGCATGTATCCTACCGTCACTTTCTGTGCATATGTTTCTCCTGTAGCTCCATTATACACATCTACCTTAAGATCGCCGATACCACAAAGTTTCGTGAGTTGCGCCATTTCTTCGGCACCAAATTTGGAGAATGTAGGAACAGCAAAACTTATTCAGAGATGTTTCGCTATATATCCAAGCTGAGATTCAAACAACTGTCATAGATTCATACGAGAAACTACACCAAGTGGATTGAGCACAACATCTACTGGTTCTCCATCTTGAGTAAACGGCATATCTTCTTCAGGAACTACGATAGAGATAATACCCTTATTTCCATGTTTTCCTGCTAATTTATCTCCTACTTCAATCTTTCTGGTAGTAGCTACATAGACTTTGATCTTCTTTCTGACTCCTGCCATCAGATTATCACCCTTTTTCGCGTCAAGAACTACCACTTCGATGACTTTTCCTTCACTTCCGGAAGGGACGTATAATGACGTATCTTTTACATTTTTGGATTTATCTCAGAAAATCGCTTGGATAAGTTTCTCTTCCGGTGTCAACTCACCTTCAGATTTTGGAGTAATCTTACCGACAAGGATATCACCACCTTTGACTCTAGAACCGATCCTGACGATACCATCTTCATCGAGATTCTTCAACTTAATCATAGAAACTCATGGGATATCATTTGTTGTTTCTTCAGGTCATAGTTTGGTATCTGCCACCTCTACTTCATATTCTTCTATCTGGACTGATGTCAATAAATCATCCTTTACTAATCTCTGGGAAATCACAATCGCATCTTCATAGTTGTATCCTTTCCATGGCATAAATGCTATCCTCAGATTTTTTCCTAATGCCATTTCTCCACCTTCAGAACACGGACCTTCAGCAATCAGCTCACCTCTTTTGAGCTTCTGACCAAGAGAAACTCTTGGCAATTGATTGATACAGGTCTTACTGTTTGATCTGGCAAAATTGATCAGTTGATACTCTTTGATCCCTGATTTATATTTCACTTTCACTCTTTTGCCATCTACATAAATGACTTCACCTTCATCTTCTGCCTTGATCACTGCATGTGTCATCTGGACAATATCTCTTTCCAATCCTGTACCTACCAATGGTGCATCATTTCTCAATAATGGCAATGCTTGCCTCTGTTGGTTGGTTGCGATAGAAGCACGGACCGCATCGTTATGATCAACAAATGGGATCAATGACGTATTTGGCGAAAATATCTGCGATAAGCTCACATCCATATGGGTAATGTCATTGACGTGAAACATTTCCATCTCATTGAAATGTCTTGCTGCCACACGAATGGTCGTGATATTATTTCGTTCATCGATCGGTGTCGTCGCATCAGCTACGAAATACCTTTCATCCAATTCTGGCGATATATACTGCACTTCTTGTGTAAAAAATGGTTTTACAGCAATCATTTTACCAAGTTTCCCATAACATTTTTCTATCTCTTTGGCTGATTTTTCGTTAATATACTGATCCTCCTTGACGAGAATAGTTTTTAATGTTTTACCCTTTCCATCCAATGCTGGGATATCACGATGAGCTATCCTATTGATCATTTTATCTTTCTTAGCTTCGACTTCACGATGAATCTTGAGCGCTGGCGTTTCCAGGAATCCTTCATCATTTACTCTAGAATATAATGATTGATAGATAACCAGTCCGATATTCTGTCCTTCAGGCGTTTCGATAGGACAGATCCTTCCATAATGCGATGGATGGACATCACGCACTTCAAATTTAGCTGTTTCTCTCTTGAGTCCTCCAGGTCCAAGTGCTGTAATTCTTCTCTTATGCTCTATTTCAGCCAAAGGATTGATCTGATCTAAGAATTGAGATAATTGTGAAGTAGCGAAAAAACTTTTAGTCGCATTATCGATGATTTTGAAATTAACGAGATCAGTGATTTTGATAGGAGTCTCTACATTCAAAATACTCAGTTTACCTTTGATACTTTTGACAAATTTTCTCATAACTGGCTGCAGATGAGCAAATAGGATTTCACCCATCGTCCTGATACGTTTATTGGAAAGATGATCAGAATCATCTACATAATATCATTTCTTGTAATTGGAGAGATTGAATAAATATTTTAGCGATGCAACTAGATCATCACCATCAATGATATTTGCAAGATCGCCATCT
>JBBABI010000058.1:0-7285 GCA_041679065.1 Candidatus Absconditabacterales bacterium | reverse complement strand
AGCGACAACCTTTACCTGTACAGGACAAAATATTGATTAATGTAATTTATCAATCACTTCTGGCGCAGTTAGTTTCTTCTCAGATACTACCGGTTCGATCAATGATAGCTGTTCACGAACTACAGGAAGTTCTCTTCCTCTAGGACATTACTCAGCAACATGTACCGTATATTCAGGTTCTGATAATAATTGATGTGCGGACAAGGATCTTGATGTCGTTGAACCGAGCTGCCAATGATTTAGCATGACCCCAGCTATTATTAATACTTGATCAAATACCACCTTTACTTGTCAGTGAACAAATGTATCTGGATATATATTAAACATCTTCTCATGATCAGCTGGTAGCGGATCTCTCATCTATACCAACACCGTATCTACAGGTGCAACAAGTTATAGTTGGACAACCGGCGCCTGATTACCTCTAGGTAATTATACTGCGACCTGTACGATTTTAGGCAGCGGAGCAACCTGACCTCAATGTGGAAGCGGACTTTCTTTGGGTGTTCAGGTTTGATGTAATCCAAACTTCCAAGGAGATGTTACCTTCTGACCTGGACAACATATTATCAACGTAGGATGAATATCATATTATACTGATCTTAGCCATATTACCGTTTATATCTCCGTGACCGAACCAGTAAATTATGTCCTTACCTGAGATTTTGCACCAGGTATTTACACAGGAATTCATCCATGAACCTGACTGATTTATCCTATACACTTCAATAGCGTAGGTCTAGCTGCTGCTAATACACGAACACATTTTTATAGCACTTATCAGACATGAACTTGTACTTATATAGATGCACGAAAAAGAGTTATGTTTGATAATATATGACCTACCCCAGCTACCCTTCTTGGTCCTATTAATGGAACTGGTGTCTGTGCCAGTAGTACCTTCCAAATTTCTTGGACAGCATCTATAGATAGTTGAGCTTGATTATCAGGATATGTATATCATCTCTATAATAGTGGTTTAGTGTATTCTGGTATAGTTGGTAGTGAAATAACAGGAGTTACCCTCAATGCAACTAATTATGCTCTCGGTAATTATAGCCGAACAGTCACTGCATACGACCAACTTGGAAATTCAACCACATCAAGTACAGGAACTTTTGTGATAGGAACACAATATTGTGGTAGCGGAAACTGCTGCAGCTGTTGTTGTATAGGTGGTGGAGCAATCTATCTAGGCTCTATCCCTTCCGTCAGAAATGCTAATCTAAATACTGCATATCTTTCTGATGTCTTTTACGCGTTTGGCATCACCTGACCCACAACCATCACTGTCAGCAATGGAATGCTCTTCATCAACTGATCTGGTGTAGGATCTACTGGTATCGTCAATCCTGGTAATTCACTACAAATCGATCTTCTCTCCAGCGATGAACATGATACCACCGTCTCTTCATTTGTCAGCATGGGTGGTTATTATGGAGCTGCTGTATATAATGTCACCACCAAGACCGAGTGAGATGATGGAGATAATTGTAATTTAACCAGCGCAGAAAAACTTACTATCTTGGGAATCTATAATTCATTGAAGGATCAATACGATGATGATGCGAATAAATTACAAGATTTCCTGGATACCTTCAAAAGCATGGTCCAAGATAATGTTGATCTGACCGATGATTGTTCACTTCAATATCTTCTGGATCTTATAGAAGGCGATCTCAATAACGATAATAACATCATCGATACCAGCATACACATTGCACCAAACTGCAAGAAATACAATGTCGCTTATGATGACAACCAATCAGCATATTATTCTCCTGATATGAAAAGAAGATTCTATTTCGTCAATCGTGAGACCTTGATCAGACATATAGATTACTACAATGCAGGCGATTGTCATATCAACACTTATGGTAATGCTAGTCGAAGCAGTAGTAGAGAAAACTCAAGCGAGCATATAGCACCAAATGGAAAGATCTACACCATCCAGGGAAGCAATGGCGCATATACCTGTCCTGAATTTGCCGCTCCTAAATATTTCGATAGTTTAGATGGCATGATTAGGTACATCGATATCCAAAATCCAGCTAAAGAGATCTGGGATCATCAAGTAGATGTATCATTTACGCCTATTACCTATATGGCACCAAATGGAAAAGAATATAGAATATATAAAACAAGCAGATGATATATGTCCTATAAACTGATGAAAGTAAGATATTATGAAACGCTGAACGAACTGGAAAATTATATTACCGTACAAAATCCAGTGAAATATTAAAAATATGGAAAGCCTTCGGCTTGTGGAAATGTGGAAAAGCTAATAAAAAAACACCATCACCTTTCAACCTTTCAATGTTCAACCTTTCAACCTTTCTTTCAACCCTTTACCTTCTACCTATCTTACCATGTCCTTCTCTAGAAAAAACTTACAGCAAAAATCCGGACGTAAGTTAACCATCTTCAAGTATCTTACGATATTTTTCCTATGAGCGTCTTGTGTACTCTTGATGGCACAAGCACAAGTCTTTAACATTGATACAAGCATTGATAATGCTATCCAATATATCCAACAGATTTTCTTGACAGAAGATGGAAGCAATACTTCTCCTACTACCATCATCCTGGATGGAACAACTGGTGGTGGGATAACCATTACCAATTTACCTAATGAAGTCGTCTTAGGAACTGATAGTTCGGGTAAAATTATAGGATCTGATGCATCCAGTGTATATGATTATATAAGTTGATTTGATAATTATCTCACCTGAATGTCTTTCAATAGCTGAAATAACTTACTGACGCTCTATGTCAGTGGGTATGGACCAGTCACTGGGTATATCAATCTCTCTGGTGCCAACAACTGGAATAGTGTCTATAATCGGATGCTCACTTCATGAAACACTTTACGAAACTGGTATATCACCACATGAAATTATGCAACGAATCGGGTGATAAACAATATTACGTGAGCATTAGCAAATTATTATACGACCTGATTGTCTTTTGATAGCGGAAATAATCTTCTGACTTTGTATGTCAGTGGGTATGGACCAGTCACGGGTTATATTACTCTTTCGGGTGCTAATAATTGGAATAGTTTTTACAATCGATATATATCAAGTGGCTTTTCCCTGCTCAATTGTGCTCCAGGAGAAGTTATAAAATATAATGGATCTACCTGGGAATGCAGTGGGGATCTCGTAGGTGGAACTTCCTTTTGGACAACATGAATAAATGTTAATGATATCTATAATCTCAATTCCAGAAATGTAGGTATAGGAATTGATGATCCAACTGATAATAAATTACAAATTGCAGGAAATATTACTTCATCATGACTTATCGCAAGATGAGATAGTGTACACGCTGGCTGACTTTTTTCTACAGCTATAGGACACTGAACGTATGCGAGTTGACAGGATTCTATAGCAATGGGATCAGATACCCATGCTGAGTGAAATTATTCTACAGCGATGGGACATTCCACAACCGCTGATTCATGGTACTCTACAGTAATGGGGTATGCTAATACTACCTGGTGAGAAGCATCATTTGTATGATGAGAGGGCAATCATGGAACATGAGCAAATTCCTTCATCTGAGGTGGTCAATACAATAACCTCTATTGAATTAATTCATTTATCGGATGATGAATAAATAACACGATAACTTGAGGTTCATGGTGATTTATCATTTGACGACTTGGATACAATAGTATTGTATGATGATATCAAAATGTCATCCAATGGGGAGATAATAATTTTATCTGATGATGAAAGGAGAATAACATCATCTGAAATTACTGAGTAACATACGCTGATTATAATTTCATAGGATGATGATATCGTAATACTATAACCTGAGATTCTCAATACTCTACCATCCCCTGATGAGAATCGAATAACATAGAAGATGTTAAACGGAGTCTGGTATGAGGTGGTAAATATAATGGAATATGATCCGATAATAACTATTCTGTCATTGTCTGAGGATATACAAACAATATCGTCTGATCAACTTCCCATATATATAATTTTATCTGATGATGAAATAATAATACCATTACCAATGGTGGTAGTTATAGTACCCCATGATGTTTTATCTGATGAGGAACTCAAAATATCATATCAAATGGCAGTGATGATGCTTGAGGCTTTAATTCAGTAATTGTTTGAGGAATAAGCAATAAGATATTTGCTGGAGAATCTTCTATTGTATGATGACTAAACAACACTGTATGAACATGATCTGGAATCTCTTTCATCTGAGGTGGAACTACCAATACCATTGAGTGAGCAAGTTCAGCTAGTTTCATCTGATGATGATATGATAATAGTATAAGTTGATACTCTCAATATTCTACTATCCCATGATGAAAATCAAATAGCATAGTAGATGCTAATTATAGCTTTGTATGATGATATAATGCTCATGCGCTTAATAATAATTCTTTCGTACGAAATAGTGATGGTGCGACCGATTTTTCATCTACTAAGACAGGGACATTCATCATCAATGCGCCTTACGAAGAATGAGTGAAAGGTTGAGTCGGTATAAACACCAATAATCCTCTTCGAGATCTTCATATTTGAGGAAGTGGTACAGTAGTTTTTGAACCACAACCAACACGCGTTCCTTCTTGCAGTGTTACTTGAGCTGTATATTTTGCTGATCGTGTAGATTGGTCAGGGGGCACAGCTGGAATGTTATGTTATTGCAATTGAACATATTGGTTAAAGGTTTTTGATAATAATAGATGTATTTCAGCATCATAATTTTCAACATCAAAAACATTATACTAAACTACTATACAAGGAGTTAATTCAACTATATACTATAATTCCGGCTCTGATTATTCTGGGTCGGTTTTTTTTATTATTCTAAAAAATCACTTTTTCTTTTTTCCAAAAATCAAAAAACAATGTCTGTACTCATTGATGGCTTTATGACTCTGAAATTCAAGATTCAAGAAACTGTCTTATCTTTGTCCATTTTTTTCTTTTTTTCTCCGGATACAATCGCCGCGGTTTTGGAGGGTTTGCGTCATTGCTTCGCCTCACTGTGAATCAGAGATCAGTATATAGCTGTATACATCAGGCGCACTCTCCTAGAACTATGAAATAAGACATAAATAATGAGGAGATTTGGAGATTAAATCCAAAGGAATCCACATCCCCCATAAATCCCCTAATCTTCCATAAATCCACTAATCCCCTCTTGGTAAATAAAAACTCAACATATCTTCAAGGACATTTCGTACCTCACAACCTTATGTCCTTCATCGACTACCGTGAGAGTGGAAACAAAAAGGAAGTAAAAAAAATTAATTAAAAATTTATGAAAAAGATTATTGGGGCAATGTTTATTATCTGTCTATTTGCCCTGGCTTCTTGCCAAAAAGACGAAACAAACTCTTCAGTACCTTCCACGAAAGTGGATACGGGAACGCCCGATCCAGGGGATTCTGGACAACAAACAAAAGCTGGTATGACAGGTTATGCTGTCAGTCCACGATTTGGCAAACCAAATTCTACCTATTATTCTTTTAAAGTGTATGATCTCTCCGGAACTTTGACATTATCTGTCAAATTATATGACAGAGCATCTGGAACAATCACGTATTTACCTATGTCACGAATCGGCACTTACTGGATGTTATCTACCAAATTAGCAAATAATGGCTGGTTTGATTATAACTATGTATATAGTTCTAACAAAAATGTTATCAATAGCTCAGCTACGTATTCTTGTCTCTGTAATAGCAAAAACGTTTTTTCTTCTACTGATATAAGTTCAATCTTTTGGCCTTTTGGCGCCGATGGATCGAGCTGGACCAAGAGAACTATTTCTATTAATGGCATTAGTCAAACTTGGCAAGGTGGACAAGAAGGTGGTAGTGGAGATGGTTGGGGCGAGGGATCGCATACTGGAAACGAACAATATTCTGATGATTGGAATAGAGGTACTACAAATCAAGACGAAAATGCTATTATACGTTCTCCCTTGGATGGATATATTGACGTTATAGGTTATGATAACACTTCTTATGGTGATCATCAAAGCCTTTATGTTACTATTATCCAACAAGCAAGTGATGGAAATCTTTACCGATTTTATGTAGGTCATTTAAAAACCCGCGTAAGTAATCTTTGTAGTGGTAAATATGTCCGTGCAGGTATCGACCAGATAGGCACCTTAGGAAAATCTGGAGCATCTTCTCCTCATGCGCACACTTCACTAAAAAAAGTGGTTGGCAGCACAAAAACTTCTGTGAAATTTTATTTTAGCGCACAATGATAACATATTTATCTTGATTTTATCAATAAACTATATATAGGGAAGGCATTCCTTCCCTATGTTTTTTATCTTATATATATATACTCCTATGAAATATATTATTTTAATCCTTTCTCTATTTTCTATTCTACTCTTATGATGATGTACTTTACTGCATAATCCATCATCAAATATGTATACTGGATATTATATTGGGCAGATACATACATGAGTAATAGATTATAGCAAACCTATTATTGATTCCCCCACCTGAGAACAGCAACCTAATTTTCATAATCCGATGTCATGATATAATATTCTTTCTTTTTCATGAAAATTAACATCAGACATGTTTTTATCTAAAGATATTCACAATATATTTATACAAGAAAATAGATTAATATATAGTGGCATATTTACCATTTCATTTCCAAATCATATTTTAGAACGAGAATATAATAGTTGATATATGGAAACGCTTTCATTTTCTAATGCTGATGCATATCGTTATTTTTCTATAATTGTAGAACAACCAGCTTCATCCACTGAACGAGGAGATGATAAATTTAAATGTGAATATCTCAATGATAATAATGGTATATGAAATATATCAAGCATATCTAAAATCATACAAGACAGAATGATCTATATAATTACCATTACATTTCCAAATCCTAAAAATAACACGAAAAAATTGTGTTTTGTAGATAATGGATTAGTATATAGTATTTCTCTTTCTAACTATGATACAACATATACTGAAAATATTTTTGATTCTTTGAAATTTATTAAACAACCTATACAAAAAGAAAATACGGGGACTATGCTGGTATTAGAAAATTTCCAATCCATACCACCAAATCCCATTTCTTCTCTTTACAATTCTATCATGATTTCCGGACATAGTCTTTTTTATAGTGGTATATTTCGCCTTGAACTGCCTACTCACCTACAATTTCGGGAAAGTTTTTATCCATGAAAACAAAGTGTGGATGTCTTTTTTATTGATCAATTTCCTCCTCGATCTGATATAGATTCTTTA
>JBBABI010000057.1:0-7362 GCA_041679065.1 Candidatus Absconditabacterales bacterium | reverse complement strand
GGAAGGAACGAAAGAAGAAAGAGATAAGATTCGTGATATCGATGCCAAATATTATAAGATGTATAATGAGGAAAGAAGGAGACGTAAACGGATAGCGTATTATGTGTGTTTTATTGTTTTGGTATGTGTATTCCCTGTTGTTATAGGTTGGATTGATTGGTATATTATTCCGATTAGTATCGCTATACTATTGCTCGGATTCATATTTGCAGACCATGAATTTATACGGTATTGCTCAGATGAGATATTGAAAGAGGGCGAAAACATAACTTCCTTAAAAAACTTAGCATCAGAAAAAAAAGATAAGATGCTGCGAGATGATGAAAATCTGATACGATATTTTCGTTATCTAAAGGATGAGACAATGAAAGCCGTACTTGATGATTATGACTTTTATTCTGCAGGTACGTATAAGCGTCAAAAAGACGAAGTTGAACGAGAAAGGAGAATATTAATCAATAAAATAGAATCTTCATTCTCTGGGCGAGAGTCATTATTATCATTTACTTCATCATTCCAAAATCTGACGTTTGAATTCTCTCGTGAATTCTCTTTTAATTGGGGCGAGGGGCTTGACCATACGAAAATTTGCAAAGTAAATATGTACGAAGGTTGTGACCACATCGCTTTTCGCTCTTATTCTTATTTCCCAAGCTATTTATAGTAGATATATTATTAAAAAAACTTAAAAAAAATTAAGGAGGAAAAATTATGAAAAAATGGTATATTATCATCTATTACATAAATAATGATGAGGAAACGATCTGTGTGTTTTTAAGTCCGAAAAGAAAGAAATTAGTAGAAAATATGCTGAATGCTGTGGTGGGTAAACTAGGTATCAATGATCGTAGTTTCCATTTTAATAACTATGGCATTTTACATATTATTCAGTTAAACGAAGATGGTACACAAATATTCATTTTGAGATCACATCTTGTCGCGAAAAAACGGGTTGATGATCTAGAAATTAAAAAGAAATTCGATAAAATAGTAGATAAATTAAAAAGAAAATCACACGAAAGAGAATTGGAGGAAAAGTCATGTATCTAACAGGAAATCTATTTTTGACAGTATTGTTTTTTGCTCTGGGATGCATATTGGGCAAAAAAGAATCATCCATAAATGAATCTTTTGCTTTATCAGGCATATATTCGCTTTTGTTTGCTTTTGCAATCCTTTATGATTACCAAACTCGTAATAACATGATATCTGAAAAAGTTATTATTCTCGAAATTATTTCGTTATGTATCGCAATTCCTTTGGGCATGTTTACAGGGCGTTGGTTCAAAAGAAAAAATATATTATAACTAAAAAATAAGGAGGAAAAATTATGAACACAACTAAAGTTACAAGACGATTACAGTTCGTCAAACCTATTGCTGTGATAGTTCTCTCAGCAATCATTGAAAATATATTGCATGATTTGGGATATACATTTGCTGTACATAGCTGGAAGAATGAAAAAACGATAACTATCTGTCCAGATCCTTCTGATCTTGAAGTCTCACACTACCCAAGCGAATCTGATTTTTTCATTTCATTGCCGATGAAGGAATATGATGCATATCAATTGGTTGATAAACTTTCAATCGGAACGTGTTTTGATGAATATGTGGTATTGACCAAAAAAGTGAAGGAGCAAATTTGCCTTGCTCTGAAAAAGTGGAAAAAGCCGGAAGTTAAAAAAACTAAAAAAGAAAGGAGAAAAAAATGAAAACATTAAAAAAACTTCAAGAAAACATTATGCCCGAAATCCAGCCGTTACTACGGCAAAGAAAAGCCCTGATACGGAAGAATCTATTGCTGAGATGGAGCGTATTTGTAGCTTGCTCAATAGGGATCGGCATAGGAAGTAGCATGATCTTCCATCTCGATGCAAATGATAATATGTATCCTATATGCTTTGTACTGGGTGCCGTTATCGGTGTCATTTGTCTCTTATGTACGATGAATAGCCAGGTTGAAAAAAAAGAAAAAGAAATCCAGGCTTTTGTAAAATCACTACTATCACCGATTATCGAGAAAGCGTTAAACTACTATTTCGAAACGATAGATCCTTTGGAAACAACAGATCATGAAAGCGAAATCGAATCAGCGATACAGCAGTTGATAAAGATGATGGATGAAGCAGTCTTTTTGTATTTTGACTCATCGCAAATCCATTTCATCAATAGCTTCGATTTCATCAACCGTTTCGACAGATTTAATCCTGTTGAAGTAAAACTTACTACCGGGACATATTTCTTGATAGGAATAAAACTCGATTGCGATGATGAGTATCATTATGGAGATACGCTACCTATTACTATCCAATGTTCATATCGGAAGAATGGTGTAATTGAAGGAACTCCGATAAATATCATCGATAAATCCAAGATAATTCCAATAAAAATTAATCTATGAAAAAAATCATGAAAACAAAAGCAATTATTCTGATGATAATGACATTTGTCGTTATACATACACTATCGGCACAAGAATCAAAACCCATTAAGGTAAGTAACTATCATCTCTCGAATCTGACTATTACCTCAGGAAAGGGAGCCATGACTAGTGGATTGGATACTCGCTTCGATTTTTCAAATGAGAAGAGGTGGGTATTGTTTCTGCAGGCTAATGCAGATCGAGCAACCATCAATTTCGGCAGAAAATTTGGTAAATTCCAAGCTATAGAAAGCTTCGGTGTGTTTAAAAACATGCTGTGGACTGGACCGATGCTGTTGTTGAATCTGGGGCCTATAGATATGATTGCTTGGAATGGTTTAGTATTTGCTAAGACTGACGAGCTGAAAGATCCTGGTTACAAACCACAGTTCTTCTGCTCATACGAAGGAGCTGGTCTGACATTTTGTAAGAATAACCATATCGGCTGTGCAATCTTGTATTTCGGGACAGCACCGATGAATTGGTTTGTCTCATACAAAAGAACTATCAATATCGGCGAGAAGTCAAAGTTATTCGCTGAAGTGACGTACAACCACGACCTCAATATTCCGATGTTTGTCATCGGGTATAGCATGAAAATACAATAAATTACAACTGCTCTGGATATTTCCCGGGCAGTTTTTTTTAATTGAAAAATTCCAAATATGTCTGTCAAAAAATAGTGTTTGAAGTTTTAATGTCTAACATCTGGGGTAGGAGGGTTGTTGTTTGAAAATTCTCAACCCCGAAGTGTCGGGACGGGTTTTCGTAGCGTCTTACCACAAATAGGTTATAATAACTTTTCTGATTGACTTTATGTGTTGTTTGTGTATCTTACAGGTCTATTTTTTGTTGTTTTTCTGAAAAATGAGCATGGATAAGGACGAAGTGACTGAAAAAAACGAAGAAAATCAACCAGCGTGTCTTCAGAAAAATACCCAAGACAATCATTTTTCTGTTAGGGAAGAAAGGAAAAGTGATCTCAAGATAGTGTTGAATCGAGCGAAAAAGAACCCTTGAAAAGCGAAAGAATTGGCAGAAGCGATAAAAACAGATCCTTGAATAGTAAACGATTGGATAGATGTAACAAAAATAAAACAAGATGATCATAGAAAGTGACGTTTTTACAAAAGAGAGCGGGCATCGGCATATCACAGGATACCATTGGATAAGATCAGTGTAGATTTGAAAAATTTCCAGAATAGACAAACACCGCATAGCAAGCATAGCGTTCAAGGCATCATGGGTGCGGTTTTTTCTGAGAGATTCAAGAAAGCGCTATTGAATCCCTGTATTCTTCGGCAGAATCCAGAAGGGAGAAACGTCATATTGGCCGGTCATTCCAGGACAGAGGCATTTTATAGATTATCCATGATCTATCAGGATAGGATGCATGAATTATCAAAGGAAGTCCAGGATGAACTTCATGAATTGTGTGAGATGTATAAATGTGAGTATAAGGCTTTGCCTTACATAGTTCAAACACGGTGCAAAAAGCATGATTATTATTTCGATAAGCTACCATCACTGTTTATTCATGATATCTCACTCGATGACGCTAGAACCATCGCATTAATGTCCAATGCATTAGCAAGTGCGGAAACAGATATAGAAAGAGCAAATGTCTATAGATGTATGAGGGAGACCAAGAGGACAATTCAGGAGATAGATCTATTTGGCAGAATATGCGAAAGAAGCAATCGATCCAGGGTTAGAGCATATTCATTCCTCAATCCGGATGGATTAGCAATAAGTTCCTTGGATCGTTTCGAGTCTAATCAAGATGAAAGTCATATCATCAAAAGGATAGCTAGATGGATAGGGCATCTGAGAGAGAAGAATCAGTGATTGAGTAATCTGCACGAGGATGAAATGTATGATTGGTTGCTCAATAAATGAGGATATGGAACCAGAAAAGATCAGATCAATAGTCAGAGCAAGTTTGAGGAAATTATGCGCAACCATATAGAGAGCCTCAAGCATGCAGGCAAGTTTCATCCCGATGAGAAGTTAAATGTATTGAAGATACAAAATCTTTCTTTTGCAATGCAGGAATTCTACAAAATACTAAGAGAGATCAGACAAAAAAAGATGGTCTTGTATACGGAATTCCATACTTTGCGCAGGAAATATAATAAGCAGATCGTAAAAAAGATCGAGAAATCTGATATTGCGGAATTGGAAAAAAAATTATATCAGACAGTAAATAAGCCGATAGATGTTGTGGCAGAATTAGAAAAAGTGGAAGGCATACTTTTTGATATCCAGGATTGCCTAGATGAAAGTAATGTGCTCAAGATCAAGGATCAAATACTTGCGCATATCAATAAATTGGAACAGGAGTACTATAAGCTGAGAGGTAAGAAAGATCGGCATATCAACGAAGGGAAGAAGGAACTGGCACTAAATTTCACCTCAGATATTGCACCTGAGAAAGAATAAAAAGCTGACCGGAATGCCGACAGGTTAGATTTGTTTATCGTTGTCTTTTCGATGATCCGCCATGGCGAAGAGGAGACATTTACATGGATAGTCTGCCATCCACGCCTGCCTGTCGGCAGACAGGGTCGAAATGACAGTTTTTTTTATATAACCTTATCAATTATCCCATATTCCAATGCTTCCTTGGGATTGAGCCATTTGTTCCTTTCCATATCCTGAGCGACTTTCTCCACTTTCTGGCCGGTATGCTTTGCCATAATATCGATAAACATTTTCTTTACTTTCAAAATTTCTTCAGCCTGGATCTGGATATCGGTAGCTTGTCCTTCAGCGCCTCATAATGGTTGATGAATCATGATTTTGCTGTGAGGAAGAGAAAATCTTTTTCCTTTTGTCCCACCTGCCAAGATGACGGATCCCATAGATGCAGCCAATCCTGTCGCTATCGTGCAGATATCGCATTTGACATGCTGCATAGCATCATAGATCGCCATACCAGAATAGACATCACCGCCTGGGGTATTGATATACATAATGATATCCTTATCAGGATCTTTCTTTTCCAGGAAAAGCATCTGCGCGACAATAGAATTCACGACGTTGGCTTCAATGGGTTCGCCGATAAAGATAATCCTATCTTCCAGTAATCTGGAATAGATATCATAGACTCTTTCACCGAGTTTTGTCTTTTCAATAACGCTTGGAATTAACACCATTTTTTTAGAAATTAAGGACTAAAAAGGTAAGAACGAAAATGAATTTTAATTTTTAAGTGCTAAGTTTTAAGTAAAAAGGATGTCATGACATAACATTCAACACTTAACATTTAAAACTCCTTCAGGATAATTGTATCTGAATTTACCTATTTTGCAAAGAAATAACGACAATGTAGTCATTTCTACAACCAAAATCAACTTGAATTTATATAATAAAAGTGTAAAAAAACAGGTAATCAAAGGGCTTGTCTTTACTTTTACGGAAAATATTGTAAGAACCTGCAACAACCCATCTGTAACCACCTGAGACCATCTGCAACCATCTGAGACCATTTCATATACACCATCGATTTAATTCTTTAATGAAATCATGCCAAACAAAAAAAAGAAAAAACCTGGGAGACCGAAAAAGATATTCATTCCCAAACCTAAAGCAAAAAAAGACGGTCCTGGCAGGCCAAAAAAAATCCCGCTGTCACCAGAACCTAGAAAGGGCATGAGATGATTTTTTGCATGCAATATCCTGCAAGCGCCCAAGAAAGATAATATCATCTTACTACTATTTGTGGCTTCATTATTTCTCTTCATATTTTCGATCTATGTCACTGTCCTCAAATCGCAAAGAAGCGCAGAACTACAATCACAAAATACAGAAATAACATCACCGGTCGCTCAGGATTCTACGCAGATACCCAATGTCCAGACAGGCAATATCCCTTATCAGCAAACTATACTCGCTACATGAGAGGAGACAGCTGTTGTTTCTACAGATCAGGAGAAAATTGATCTTCTGAAAAGTTTTTATGATGCGTTGAATGCGAAAGATATCACGACGTTATATCAATTAGCTGACAAAAATCTCAAAGCGACAAATACCTTCCAGACGTATTATAGCAAAAATCGGCTAACAATCTTTTTGGGAGGAGTGCAATGAACGGTTTGACTCCAAAACATCCAGATACAGCCAGCTGCTTCCAATACATCAAATGCTCAGCAGGTTACTTATACACTTCAATATATACTCAAAGATGGTCAGGCATTCGCAGAAGATCGGTCCATTGTTCTTATCAAGAGAGGTGAGGAATATAAGATAGGTAAAATTATGTGCGAAACTCCATGATGCTCACAGATGCCCTTCTTCAATCCAGCGAAATATGGAATAAAGTAAATTTCTAATTTCCCTCCTTCGAGGACGCGTCAATTTTCAAAGAAATCTCAATGTTCAATACACAAGGTTTAAACCTTAGAAATTAAAAATTAGGCCTTCTTTAGAAATTAGAAACCTGCCCGCCCACATATCTTCAATGGACGGCAGGCGGGTTGAAAATTGAAAATTTATTTGCAACGCAAATACCATGGAAGTAGAAGATATAGTTCAGGAGGCAAGACAGGAAATACAATCTTTTCGTGACAAGAATCCGACAGGAGTAGTCATCATCCGATGAGCGACAGCTACAGGGAAAAGTAAGTTGTCCATATTGTTATCTGAATATTTTGATAGTGAAATAATCTCTGCCGATAGTAGGCAGATTTTTCGTTCTATGGATATTGGGACAGATAAAGTGCCTCTCGATATTCGTCAAAGAATCCCTCATCATCAGATAGATATCGTTGATCCTGATGAAAAATATACTGCCGGGCAATGGCAAAAGGATGTTGTTCGTATCGTTGATGATATTCATCAAAGAAAAAAGCTTCCGGTCATTGTCTGATGAACCTGACTCTATATCGATACCATCTACAGGAATTATTCTCTGCCCGAGGCCGAACCTAATCCTAA
>JBBABI010000056.1:0-7494 GCA_041679065.1 Candidatus Absconditabacterales bacterium | reverse complement strand
AGCTGTTGAAGGAGATGATGATGACGATGACACAACAGAAGATGACGATGCGACAGTAGTTGCAGACGAACCAGCTGTTGAAGGAGATGATGATGACGATGACACAACAGAAGATGACGATGCAGCAGTAGTTGAAGAAGGCGATGATGAGAAAGATGAAGAAGACGATGAAGATGAAGTAGTCGCTGAACCTGAAGAAATAGTATAAAGTTTATTTCTAGCAAAAAAATTAGATTTTCAAAAACACCTCTTCGGGGGTGTTTTTCTTAAATTTCAATTGAAATCATGCTCAGCTTCAGTACATTACTGATGTCTTTATTTTCTGTTTATTGCAAATGCAATTACATATATACAACACGCTCACTCGTCAAAAGGAACTTTTCATCCCTTTGATGGAAGATCCTACTTATACAGGACCGAAAAAAGATTTTGTCTGATTGTATTCGTGCTGACCTACCGTATATCGAGATCCACATATAGGAAATATGAGAGCATATATGTGTTGGGATATTTTGAAAAGTACCTTAGAGAAAATCATGGGATATCCTGTGAAATCCGTAATGAATCTGACTGATGTCGGACATCTGACTTCTGATGCTGATGAAGGTGAAGATAAAATGGAAAAATGAGCCAAAAGGGACAATATGACGGTTCGACAACTCGCTGATAAATATATTACAAGTTTCAAAAGATACCTGCATATGCTCAACATCGATGAGTATCAGATTATATGTAGAGCGACTGATCATATCCAAGAACAGATAACAATGATCCAACAATTGGAAAAGAAATGATACACGTATATCATTCCTAATGATGGTGTATATATGGATACTGGCAAAATAAAGGAGTACGGATATCTTGCAAGACTTGATATCTCTTGACTTCAACAGGGCGCAAGGATAGAGAATGATAACAAAAAAAATAAGACTGATTTCGGTTTACGGAAGTTCTCTCCTGTCAATGAACACAGGCAGATGGAGCGGGACTCGCCATGGGGTAAATGATTCCCAGGTCGGCATATAGAATGTAGTGCGATGTCCTCCAAATATTTAGGCGATCAATTTGATATTCACACAGGATGAGTTGATCATATCCCAGTTCATCACGTGAATGAAATAGCACAATCTGAATGTGCACTCGGTACGCATCCCCGAGTAAAATATTGGTTACATAACCAGTTCCTTAATTTATGAGGGAAGAAACAATCTAAATCATGAGGAGGTCTGATAACTGTGGATGCTCTTGTAGAAAAATGATTTCATCCATTAGATTTCAGATATTTGTGTTTAACTGCTCAATATCGCAATTTCCTGGATTTCAGCGAAGATCTTTTGCAGACAGCGCAACATTCCAGAGAGAATCTCATCAAGAAGATCCAGAAACTCTTTGATGAACATAGCAAAGTTATCGTAGATATCGATCATATCACTTCATATGAGAAGCTCAAAGACAAAATCACTTCCAAATATGTCGGAGATGCGCTGGAAGATATGATGGCGGCATTGATGGACGATCTCAATACGCCACAGCTTCTTGCCGTCCTCAATCAATCATTGAACGCATTGGACAAGGCAGAGGAGGTAGAGAAGAAGGAATTTTTCGTCGCATTGTACTGGCTAGAGAAGAAATTACTCAAAATCTGACTTTTTGATCGGATCGGTCAGGAGACGAAGAAAATAGAAATCCCCGAAAACGTTATTCAGCTCGCAGACAAGAGACTTCAAGCTAAGAAAGAGAAGAACTTCGCAGTTGCTGATGAGCTCAGAAATAAGATACAAGATGCATGATACAGGATGCAAGATGCCAAAGATGGATATGAAATAGAGAAAATATAATTCAGATCGATGTACCCCCTTTATTGAAAGGGGGAGGGCCGGAACGGCGGGGGATTTTATTTCCGGAGCTTTCACATTTTATCTTACCACATATAAAAATGAAAGTATTGAACACTATCCATGAAGATTATCATATACATAGCCTGAATTATTCTGATGGTATGAATACCATTGATGAAATTGTGCAGTACGCAGGCAAGATTTGATTAAGAAAAATAACGATCATAGATCATAGTCAATTTGGACAAGATAAAACCGGGTTTCCTATAAGAAATCGAAGATCACATATCAGGAGATGGAAAAATATTCATAATGATGTGGATGTTGCTTTTGGTATAGAGTGAGATCTTCTAGATGAAGAAGGGAATTGCTGCTTTGATATCCAAGGAGAAGAATCAGATTTCTGTATTCTATCTTGTCATAAAGAGTATTACCAATGAGATATTAAAAATATAACCAAAGCATATATCAATGCCATCCATAAGTATCACGATAAAATAAAATGTATGGGACATATATGTCATCTTTCCACATCAGAATATTTAGATGTAGAAAAGATAGTAAAGGTGCTTAATCAGTACTAAATTCCTATAGAGATAAATTGTTATTATTTACATAAAGAAAGAACTGATCTTACAAAATTGAATAAATTATTGTCTCTTATACAAGCAGGAGTCTATGTGAACAGCGACATGCATACATGTAACGATTTTAATCTCAGACAAGCAGGTTTTGATTATCTCAAAGAGCAAGGATTTTTATTATAAGATATTGAAAAATTTTAGCTTTACGCTAATCCCAGTTTTTATTTATTAATTATCATATCATGAACACAAAAAAAATGTTAAGTATTGTAGCTATTTCATGTTCTCTTTTATTTCTTGCAGGATGCGGAGGTGCTAAAACAGCGGATGTCTCTACAGGTACAGTACCAACGGTAACTGAAGATACTCAGATGCCAAATGTTCCAGGCACCAAGAATGCTACCAAAGACCAATGTATAGAAATGATGGCTTATGCCTTCAAATTTTCTCAAGATCAAGCACAGTGAACTACTACCACTACATGGGCTCAGAAGGCAAGCGACCTTGAAGTGAAATATCGCGCCGATGGTGTGGAATATGAACAGACATGTAATGAATTTCTTGCATCTGATCCGAGTTTCATGCAATCCGTCCAGAAGCGTGTAGAAGAATTAAAATAAACCATTGACGGTAATTGTGTATGTTCTCAGCAGAATAAAAAAACTGGAATGATGAAGTATAATAAAAAAACTGGCACGTGGCCAGTTTTTATAGTTATGTTTGTGTTTTTATTCCTATTGAACCGTTCATGTGGTAGCAATAATGACATCGCCAAACTGTACCGTTTCCTGTGTTCAGCTTCCAATATTAGGATTCGGACCTATTCTGAATGGGAAGTCTTCGGGGATATAATACCCTTTGATCTGAGAAAGACATTTCAATACGTTTGTCTGTCGATTGATAGGACTGGATGCATAGATTTTTCCATCTTTGTTTCCATATCTGGAAAGCTGGTTGATGGTATGATAATCGCCAAGATATACATTATTCAAGGTCAAGGGAATAGCTCTTGCCCCTTGATAGGCAGAGTAAAATGGCACCCTATCTCCACGATCATTATTGCCTACGTTACCTATATTGCCAGCAGTGCTGAGATAACGACCAAGTGTACTTTCAGCGAATGCAATACATATCACGACATCTCTATCGATATTTGTTCATTTGACTACATCTTCCCAGAAAGGAACTTCTTTATATATACCGACTCAGTATCTCGACAGAAACTGATCTTCTCTTTCTAATAAACTAGATCACGTCATAAGTTCTAGATTGGTGATATCGATAGCTCTTGCGTATTTGTCTCTGAGGTATTTGATCTGATAGCCATTGGGGAGGACATCTTTATCTTTGACAATGCTGGCATCCAAAATATCGAAGGGATCCAGAGCAATAGCATCTTTAAATACTATAAAGCTGAGGTTGGATCCTTTGGAAATGAATCCTGCTCATCTCGTTCATGGTTCTCATCAGCTATATCAGATTAATTGTCCTCTTTTTATGATATCACCTGGTTTGACGATGGATCTATTGAGATATTCATATACGGTGACATATCCATCAGTATGCACAAGCATGACTCGATTGATGCCGATATCATCATTATCGGCTACAAAATAAACTACTGCATCACGTGATGCATAGACAGGCGTTCATTGGGTTGCCTTGATTTGGATACCGATATGCGGTATTCCATATTGTTTCTGGTACTCAGTATCACCGAAGTATGTTAAGATGTTTTCTATGGGATAGAGTGGCCGAGCAAGAGGATAAGTTTGTGTATCATCAGTAATAGCTTTCAATGCATCTATTTTTTTATCCATATCGAAATTTCATTGATAGACTCATTTTTTTACGTCACCTACTAATTGTATGACTTTATCATAGACGCTTTTTGTACTATCAAAAAGATTGTTGATGCTCATTTCTTGGGTGATTTTATCATCCTTATACAGAGAGATGAACTGCAGTAGATAATTCTTTTTTTGCTGAAGTTTTTCCAATTCTACTTGATAATCGGTAATTTCTGATTTAGCGCTGATTTTCAATTGATTGAGTTTCTTTATGAGTTCTAATTGCTGTTCTTCATTGTTGGTGAAATTATTCAGGAGATCATTGAATTGCAGAAGCATAGATTCCACAAGATAATCATTTGCCAACGTGCGAGGGATATTATCTGAATGTATGATCAGTTTCACATCATCTATAGTATTGGTGTCTTCATTATACAATTTATTATCTAACTTATAGATAAAATTCGTAAATGTCTCTATATATTCCTTAGTATCTGTAATGCCAACTCTGGAATCTTGTACTTCTTGATAGGCTGACAAAATAAGCTTTTTGTACAGAGCAATTTTTTTGAGTATATCAGAAACAGTATCTGTGGCAGTATTGATGGATTGGATCACTTTCACGATTTCATTTCTTACTTCTCTGTATTTAGCAGAGATCGTATCGCCGGTTCTTTCTTTGGCATCCAAAGAATAGAGTTCATTAGTAATAGAATCCACGCTATTTTGTAGGTCTTGTAGCGAACTGGAAGCATTTTGTACATCAAAATCAGAAACCTCCTGATCAGGTTGGTAGCTATCCAAACTTGTAGTAGTATCACCAGCGGTATCGATGACTGTTTCTTGTGCAATAGCAAAAGCACCTCACCACATACACAGAAGGCTCAGACCAGCTATAAACAATTTTGATCACTTCATAAAGTTGTCATTAGAGTAATAAATGCACACGCTTAAGTATATGCACAAAAGCTGAATAATCAAAAAAACCGACCTTATTTCACGGGTTGGTCTTGACAAAACGATGTAAAAATATTAGATATGGCTTCGATTGCTAAGAAACGTGTACTTACTCGCTATCGCTCGTGTATATTCATGGTTATTTGCTCGCTATACTTGTGTATGTTTTATCTATACTTTATTTTAAAGATTAATTGCAATAAACTGATTATCAAAGCTATAAAATTACATAACATCAAAGGTATCGCTCGTATCATATAGCCATAAATCAGCCACAAAAGACAATTTAAAACATACATCCATACCATTTACCATGAGATATCTGCCATGCTTTTGGATTTAAACGATTTTACGATTTGCGGAAACATAAGAAAAGTTCATACTGCTGTTGCTAGATATCAGATTATGTCCGCTCAATGCATAGATTATAAGTTAATTATAAAATATTTGATATATCTTGTAATGATTCTATTTCAAAATTACAATACTGGTCATTTAACTTTATATTTTTTCAATAATTCAACCATATAGTCTTTGCTCAAGCCTTATATCATCACTCTACATCAGACCATCAATCTCCAATTACATATCTCTCATCCGGAACTCCATGTATGTGTTCGATTTTCTTAAAAGTAGCAAGAAATACATCTGGATGTGGCTTTTTGTTCTTTATTTCGTTTGCACTGGTACTTGCTACAATTATTTTTTCTAAATTAAAATAGTGTATAAATTTATCTATAAATTCTCTGCAAGCTCCAGATGCTATTCATATCCTATAATTCTTATTGCTCAATGAGATAAGTGTTTCAGAAGCGTATGGCATAAGTTCTATTTTTCACTGCATTAGTGCGGAAATGATTATTTCATCCTTTTTTGAAACGAAATCTTCTAGTTCTTCTTTCGTGTAGTCTATGTTTTTCGAAGATAATAATTCCGCCATCCATTCCTGAGGCGTTCTTCAGGCATATTTTATTCCAATGAGCTGAGGATCGATAGTTATTCATTTTTCTTGTAGAAAATTAGATTCGATTTGTTGATGAATCTTTTGTGTATCACTAAGGGTTCCATCTAAATCAAATACCATATGAATTTTCATAGTGTTATCTGAGATGTAAAAATTAAACGTATAATCCTATTTAAACTTCCTTATGAAAAACGGCATCAGAAAGAGGATGATGCCTGAGAACACAAAAGGAACGATCATTCAGGAATGTTTGGTCAGGATATCAGACATGATCATGATAAAAAATATTATGATGTTGGTGGCTATGCCATATGCAGCAGATCCATATTCTTTCTTCTGTTCTTCTCAGATATGATAGAAGAATCTTCCTTCCAGAAGGTTGACGGCAATTCCAAAAAATATTCCCATGAGGAAACTGCAGATATTTAGGGTAATATAATAATCATATTTATTGATGATATTGGGGAAATAGATAGTACTTAGTCAGAGAATAATGGTAAAAATAATGGCTATTCTTTTCTTATTCTTCTTGAAAAAGATGGCAAGTATATTCCCCACAATAGCTCCTACCATAGAGATGATAATGATGATGATAGAGCTTTTTGGCACTTTATTGAAGACATCTATACCGATTTCTAGCATTTTTTGTCCCATAGCAGTAGAGATTGCTCGTAGGACACCTATAGGAACCAAAAGCCGGATATATTTCTTGATGATGCCAAAGATACTAGGAATTGCCAGATGAAGCGTTTCATGGAGATCATGTTTAGCAAATTGTTTTTCATAGCCAAGAAATAATGTCATGATAAGTGATGCTACCAAAATACTCACAAGCACTCGAAATCCATTACCTCACCAGAGACCATATATGGTAAATCACAGATAACTTCCCAAAACTATACCTGAAAGCAACGCTACGTTTGCCACTCCATTGATAGTTGTTTCAGTAAATTGTGATTTCTGGATCTCTATAGCAAGAATAACTGATTTGATGATATTCCACAATCCATACATCAAGCCTATGGTGCTTATAATAACTACAAATACCCAGAAAGGATAATATCCTAATGCGTGACCCAGAATGACACAAAATATGGTAATAAGTGTTGCTGCAATGAGGATATGCTTTTTGCGGAAAAAATACGCTATCGATCAGCCGATGAAATAAGAAAGCATGCATCATAAGCTAATATACCCCACGATTTCTTCCAGACTTATATTCATGTCTTTCAAATACGATCGGAGAAAAAACTTAAGCATGGAAACGAACACGCTTCGAAACAGTACCAGTGCGATAAATAAGATCAGATTTTTATGTTTGCGCATAGATAGAGTATAATGATTAAATAGAGTCCCTCCTT
>JBBABI010000055.1:0-7538 GCA_041679065.1 Candidatus Absconditabacterales bacterium | reverse complement strand
CTTTGCGAGTCGAACAAAATGAGACGTGGCAATCTACTCGTTTAAATAATCTGGATTGCTTCGTCGCAAAAAAAAGAACTCCTCGCAATGACAACTTTTCCACCTTTCAACCTTTCAATGTTTCCATCTTTCAATGTTTCCACTTTTCAACCTTTCCACCTTTCCTAAATGAAACACTTCAAACTCCGAACCCTCATCATCTCACTTCTGGCGATTGATCTTATCACGAAATATATTTTCTATGACCAAAAAATACTGACAGGTTTCCTGATTACCCCCACATTTAACCTTGGAGTTGCCCGATCACTTCCTATTCCGTTGCCGCTCGTCATCATTATTACTTTAGGTGTCTTGATTGGTATGTATCGAATATGTGTGTTGTTCGACCGCCAATCCGAAAAGGTCGGATTGGATGCGAGAACCATAGTTGCTGCCCAAACAAGTCCGAAATGAAATAAGGAATTGTTGTGACAGCAACCATACATCCTTCAATCAAAAACTGAAAATGTTTTTGAAGAAGGATGTATACCGACGACTTGAGAATCTGTTAGCACGAATTTACCTGCCAAGGTAGGCGAAGTGAAGTGATTACAGTTTTCGAAAGCAGGTCGGTGAAATAAAAAAATCTGACGAATTTTTCTCGGGTTTTTCTTGGCAGGAACCTTAGGAAATCTGATTGACAGAGTATGGCTTGGTGGAGTCAGAGACTTTATAAACATTGGCGTATTTAATTTCCCTATCTTCAACACCGCAGATATTTTCTTAAATATTTGAATCATTGGATTATTACTGCAAACATTCATCCTTGAAAAAAGAAAATAAAAATTTATAATTCCCTTGATGATTTTTAGGGTGGAGGATTTTTCAAAAAAACACCATCACATTTCCACGCTTCCATATTTCAACATTTCCACGTTCAGTTACCACTAACCAAAATTGTTTTACTATATTAAATCATAAAAAGATGCAATACACAGGAACAGTCAAAGTTATCGGACCCAAAGAAGAGGTCGGAGCAAATGCGCTTATCAAACAGACAATGGTATTGGAAGAGAATACCGACAGAGAATTCAAAGGAGGATTGGCGGTAGATTTTTTCAAAGAAAAAACAGAATTGCTTGATGGGGTAAAAGTAGGCGATATGGTTACCGCTTATCTAAATACCAGAGTAAATGAATCCAAGACACAAGCCGGAAGATTTTTCAATAGCATCTCTTGCTGGAAATTAGAAAAAGGTGAAGGTACTGCTCCATCCAACAAAGCAGGCGCTAAGGACGATGACCTTCCATTCTAATAAATTGTTTCCTTCTGTGCTCCTTTGTAAAGCCTGCCTGCGGTAGGCAGGGGGCTGGCTACGAAGCAGACTGAGGATTTATAAAAAAGAGAGCCACTCGGCTCTTTTTCTTTTTTCAGAAAATCTAAAGTTTTTTATCCATCCGCATATAGTTGTGTCCTGCTATAAATTTCTGTTTCTTCATAAATTCAACTATCTCTCATTGTCACTCTGTATTAGCCCAACAATACATATGAGTAATTCATTTTTCTTTCAACTGTTGTACACAAACATCATATAATTTTTGTGCGATTCCCTGTTTGCGATACTGAGGTAAGACAACAAGATAGACTAGACAAGCATATTTATCTTCAAACGGTTTTTCCAAATCCTTAGCATTCACATAAAGGAAACCACAGATTTTATTATCTTCTTCGGACAGCAAAAATAATCATACAGGATTAGTAATGCATCGCTGGAATTCTTCAGTATCCATAAATTCCTCCACAGCACTGACTTTCAATTCAGGAGTCATCTTTCCTATAGCATAAAGTTTGTCAAAATCCTGAAGTGTCGCCTTACGAATAGTCATTACGAATAGTCATACAGATAAATTTCTTTTATATTTTCCCCCTCTCTAAGTATTGGAGAGAGCCTGTCCCGGTCAAGCACCGGGAGGTACTCCGGCGAATGCCGGAGGAGGGTGAGGCACCATTTTTCCATCCCTCCAGCTATTTTATAAATGCTCCATTCACATATATCTTAACTCTGGATTTTAATTTGGAAATTGTTGTATACCAAGGTGGTCTGATAGTAATCTTTACACCAGCGATTTCAGGATAGGAGATAATAATTTCTCTAGCTTTCTCTTTGGTCAATCAAACAATACGCAATTTGATATCAGACAGAATGTTATTGATATCCGTCATAAAATCATACGATTGGAAAACACTTATTTTGGTCGGTATCACAAACACGCCGGATTCTGTTTTGAGGTTTTTAAAAAGCGCTATGGAATTCTGGTCTACCTTGAGTGACTTAATCTTATCAGTAGATCTTTGTTCCAGATACTTATCCACCAAAGCCACTAGATCAGATCTTCTGACATAAAAAAATTTCAGACGTACAGTGATGGATCACTTAAGGACTGGACTTTTATCACCAGCAACATTTTGTATCAGCACTTGATTGACATGAGTACTGATCAAGTCATCAAAGTTTAGGATTATATTTTCAGGACTTTTGAAGTTATTTAAGATGATATTTTTCTTCTGGCTATAGATATATTCGACAAGTTTTCATGAAAGAATATCGATATCTCTCTGTGTCACTATTCCATTGGATTCCACAGATCCCCCAGAAAAATCTTCAGTAGTTTGAGCATAAAGTTGCTGCATATAGAAACTTGTTTTCATGTTCCTGATATAGAGCTTGATTCATTTGAGAAGATTACCTCTGGTTCACATCAAGACATTATTTGCATCATATTCCAATGCCTCAAGCTGTACAGCTGTCATTCAAGGATTCTCTTCTGTACCAGCAGAGATTTTAAATTCCTTGGTAGAAGCAAACAAACGTCCATCATCAGTGATAAATTTGGTATATGGCAGGAATGAAAGATCTTTAGCTGTTTTATTGAATAGGATCACAGTACCACGTGAAGGATTTTGGATATATTTGATATTGGAAACACTCGTGGTCATATCATATTTATAATCTATATATCCTGACATATAAGGGATACTGAGATATCTGGAATATTTAGTATAGTCAGCATCAGCTGATGAATAATAACGGAAATTATAGATTACATTCTCAACCTGATTAGCAGGACTTATCTTGATGAGTGCACTAGGCAAAATCAGTGAATACAGAAGATATAAGATCAAGAGGACAAACAAGACCTCAAATCCGAATACCACATAGAAAAGATAATTTTTCTTGGTATACATCTGGAGGTGGAATCTCTTGATGTTAAAGAAAAAATCATATGCCAACCTCAGGATTCTGATGAACTTATGCTTTTCTTGATGTTGCACTTGGAGGCCTAAATGAGCAAAGAAATATCTTGATTTCTCTGTTTTGGTAATAAAGAAAGCATTTATATTTCTCTTCTTCAAGAGTTCTTTGATCTGACTCCCCCGCCATTCATTATCAAAAAACGCATGCTCCGGATCAATATAGATATTGATAGTCCTATTACCGGGTATTTTTTCCAGCGTTTTGAATATTTTATATAAACTATGTTCTTTCAAAAAAAATAACTTCATAAATTAATGACAATGATAATAAAATAATTCTCAAATCGTCATTCCGGCGCCACGGTTTGCAGCCGGAATCCACATTTCAACGTTTCCACGTTTCAACCTTTCAATCCCTGCCTACGGCAGGTTTTCCTTCCTGTTCCATTTCCTATAGATCAGAAAGCATATAATCATAACGAATAATGCAGCATACTGTTTGATATCAAATTGGATATTACATACAGAGATCACGCCATGTCTAGGATATTGCTGAAAGAGCAAAATGACTGCTAGCACCAAAAGTATAAGACCGAAACCCAGCATTCCTCTGCCAAATTTTCTTTTGCATATCCTGATATATGCTGATACAAACAACGCTCATAACGAGAGAAAAAGCCCTATAGGTTGGACAAGATTAAATTTATTCCACTGGCTTTCCGAATGCAGTGATTTGACACCTAACCATGACGCGGTAGTTGTTCAGATAAAATTATCACCCAACAAAAGGAATATTCATAAAGGTACTAGAGAGAGAGTAAATGAGAAGAAAAGGATGTCTGCCCGGATTTTTTTGTTTTCACTCCTTTTGATCTTTCTAAGAAAAACTATAACAGCGATAAAGATGCCTAGCAGGATGCCGGCAAAATTAAATTTATATCCATAAGGGGAAAGTAACGCGAGAAATTCAGTTCGATTAGCAGGAATTGCTCCGAAGTCAAAGAAAAACTGTACATATGATCAGAGAAAATAGCATAATACTATCATCAACGGCATCCGATAAAAAAGCTTCCAGAAATTCTGATGATATCTTTTGGTCAAATATATACTTACGATGACAAACGTCAAAAATGCGATAACAATACCCATCCCGGTCATATACAATTTCTCTCATCGCAATGTGATATACGGATACATCCAGTGAATGAAGAATTAAAAAACATGTGTCTTTGCAAGAATGGCGTCTTTGCGAGCTTGCCTACCGGCAAGTTTACATACCGAAGGCATGCAGGTCGATCCGCCTAGGCGGAGAGGCGTGGCAATCTAATTGTTTTACTATATGGATTGCTTCGTCGCAAAAAAAAGAACTCCTCGCAATGACAATGAGACTATCTCAAGAATTCTATCACTTTCGTTTCTCTTATTCCCGTTACTCTGATGATACCAGGATAATCGAGTTTGTCTTCTATCTTCTCTCCGATAGCTTTGAGCAGCTTTTCCACTTCGCTATCAGAAATTTCTTTAGGATTGACATAGACCATGATCTCTCTACCAGCCTGCATGATATGGACTTTATCGATGCCAGGAATTTCATAGATCAATTTTTCCAGTTCTCACATCTTTTCGATGAAGAGCTCTTTGGTATTAAATCTTGCTCCAGGTCTAGAAGCGGAGATGGCATCTGCCGCTGCGACTACCCGGGCAATCGGTGAACTGATAGGCACATCATAGTGATGAGATTCTGCCGCATTGATGATCACAGGATCCATACCAAGCTTTTTCAGCAGTTCTGCTCCTACAAGTGAATGAGATTCTCACGTCGTAGCGACGATCTTTCCGATATCATGAAAAAGTCAGGCTTTCTTTGCTAATGCAGGATCTAATCCCAACTCAGCAGCAATCGCTTCAGAGATCTTAGCGACCTCGATGCTATGCTGTCGGAGATTCTGACCATAACTGTATCTGAGATAATATTGCCCGATCATTTTGACGAGATCTGGTTTCATCATCGGGATATTGAGCATAGCCAACGCTTCCTTTCATTTTTCGATAAGCAAATTCTGCAGATCAGCGACCACTTCATTATAGATCTTTTCTATATAGAATGGATTGATCCTTCCATCCTTGATCAGCTTCTGCAAGGTGACGGCAGCGATATATCTTTTTTCACTATCAAAAGAAGATATCCTGACGACCAATGGCGTATCATCTACGATCAGTTCCACACCAGTCATTTTTTCCAAGAAAGAGATATTTCTTCCTTCTCTTCAGATCAACTTCCCTTTGAAATCTTCGTTTGGCAGATCGATGGTCCTAGTGGTAAATTCATCCACACTGGCTACCGCGATTCTTGGCAGTGCCTGACTGACCACGATAGCGGCCTCTTTATCGGCTTCTTCTTTTTTGATCGTCTTAAGCTTTTCTATAAAGATAACTAATTCTTTCTGGTTTTCTTTTTCCACGGTAGCAAACAGTTGCTGTTTCGCCTCGTCTTTGGACAGTTTAGCTACCTCAGTAAGTTTCTCTACTTGTTTTAGGATGACGGCATCCATTTCTTTCTGTTTCTCAGCAAGTTTGGTTTTTTCTTGTTCCAGTTTATCCAGCTTCTCATCCATTTTTTCCTCTCTGGCCAGAAGTCTGTTTTGGATGAC
Source organism: Candidatus Absconditabacterales bacterium (assembly GCA_041679065.1). GTDB lineage: Bacteria > Patescibacteriota > Gracilibacteria > Absconditabacterales > Absconditicoccaceae > CAJBLF01. The sequence continues at coordinate 1,653 of JBBABI010000055.1, read as the reverse complement.
CTCCATTTTTTCCAATCATTGGGCTTCGATCTTCTGGGCTTTTTCTTCGGCTACTTCCTGTATCTTCACCGCTTTCTTCTTCGCCTCTTCCAACATTTCTTCTTCGATCTCTTTCACTTTCGTCATTCTTTCTTTGAATTGCAATGCTTTCTGTGTTAATGTTCTTTTGTATCCATAAAATCAACCAATTCCTCCGACCCCAAGGGCAACGATTATCAAGACAATACTAAGTATATCCATTGTTTGAAATTGTAAATGTTTAAAAAAATTACGTAGAACGATAATTTATACTTATTTATCACACCACTTTCAACAGCAACTTTGTCTTCCTTTTACTCAGAATCACCCCCTCCCCCTCTTTACCAAAGAGGGGAGCCTAACATTGAAGGCCTCCTTTGCTAAAGGAGGTGTCCGCCTAGGCGGACGGAGGATTCTCTTTTGACAGCCCCTCATCTACCCTTGCAAAAGACTAAAAAATATGTATGATATGCATCATAAAGACAAACAAATATAAATCCTCAAAAACATAAATCCATGAAAACAAAAATCATCAAAACAATCAGACTGATCCTCGCGATATCAGTCTTCTCTGGCATAATCTTCCTGCTCTGCAAGTGGCCCATAGAGACAATCATCGGACTCTTCGCCTTCTCCCAAATCAAAGAACATTGGAAAGAGGTTAAAATGTTTCTCATAACTACTGCCATTGCCTGCACAGGCGGCGCTATCATGGTATGGATCATCCATCTCATCTTCACAGGCAGTATATATATCCAGCCACAGAGTATGTGGTCTATCGGCTACTTATTCACCACAATCTATGCATTAGGCCTGCTAATAGAAGAAGACCAGCAGAAACCATACATCTGGCTATGGCGACAGATGAAGAAAGTAAAAAGATTAATTCTCAACAAGGAAATAATAACTTAAAAAGAACAAAACAAATGAAACCAGAAATGTCATTATTAATAACCTTGGTTGCCATATTTCTAGGGATATGGACAATCTTAATTCAACGAAAGACATCATCTACCAAAATGCTGATGATCGAATTAGTAAACACCATCTTTGAGGACATCAGCAACTCTCATATCGAGTATTTAAGATACTATATGCCCATGGAAAGCAAAGGGAAAAGGGGCCGTTACTATTTTATAGACAAGATTGCGTTCCTAGACCCGCAAAAGGGATATTGCAATCCATATTATTTCAGAAACGGATATGAGCTCGTGGTTTCCACGACTTATTGTGAGGGGAATTCCATTGAAGTCTTATTACGATTCGATGGCAAATTAATCTATTCCAAATTACGTAAAATCTAAACAATCAATTCTTGCTATAAATCAGGCGCTTTATAAGTCGCCTGTTTTTTTTATAAAAATCAAATACATCCTTTAGGTGATAGCAAAACATTTCCTTCCAAGAAGCCGTCGCCATTACCAAACCAGCACAAAAAGAAGTCAAAGCAGACAATGAAAAAAACTCGTGATAAAAAATAAACCTCTTGGACTGCCCTAATGGCGACTTGATTTTTTTGGTTACTCGTATACTACAATTAGAAATTTATATAGAAGGAACAATAGTTATATTTGGTGTTGTGGGTAATTTGTTTTTGTTTATGGCGCTTTAGACGCTGGCAAAAAGTCCGAATAC
>JBBABI010000054.1:0-7962 GCA_041679065.1 Candidatus Absconditabacterales bacterium | reverse complement strand
ATTAAAGAGTTATTCAAAACGCTTCTCCATAATAACGTAAACATTCAGCTCATCATGGAAAACCAGAAATACCAGCAATTTCAAGATACCTTCAAAGATATCCAAAATACATTTTCTTGATATAGCAACTTCACTATCAAGTCCGACAAACAGATGAAAACCGAGTATGTGCATAGCAAGATCGACCTTCTAGATAGCGGATTTTTGATCAAGACAGCCAATTTGACACATTCATCGTTTTTCGCCAATCGTGAATATATGTTCTATAGTACGAATTCAGGTGTCCTTCAGAGCTTAAAAACCGTTTTCAGCAAAGACTGGGCAGGGGAGGCGATCACCTCCAAAGATATTCATCCCAATCTCGTGATATGCAATCTCAACTGTAGAACAGTCATCGAAAAATTGTTACAGCAAGCCAAGGAGTCCATCATCATTCAGACCCAATATATCAACGATCCTTCGATTCTAAACATTCTCAGCCAGCAACAAAAGCTTCCAGAATTAAAGATGCTCGTTTCAGATACCGATACGAACGATACGCTGATAGGATATTTGGGAAATTATACCAGGAAACTGACCAAACCTTATCTGCACGCCAAGATGATTCTGATCGACCACAAAATCATTTTGCTCGGTAGCATGAATCTTTCCGCTAATTCACTGGATATGAACAGAGAAATCTGAATTTTGCTTCTCGATCCGACTATCATTCATGGATTTACTACCCAATTCAGTACGGATTGGAATAGTGGGAAATAGGGATTGACTTTTACTAGAAAAAAGATATAAGACAAAAAACCAAAAAAATAAAAGAAAAAATGAAAAAAATCGTAGTATTGTTTTTGTTCATCTTGATGATGACAGGTATAAGTTCGGCTCAAACCGATCTTTTGCAAACATTCTCGGATGTTAATTGTTACAAAGTGGTTCAGTGTAAACTTGATTCCACAAACAACGGGAAACACGTAAAAAACATCCTATTCTCTTTCCCTGATACCTCACTCTTTGCTGAGGCATATCTTGAATCTAAGATCTTCAAGAAAAAAGGAGATAAGATGAGGGTGGCTTATTTGAGTATTGATTGTAAAGATAGTAATCATCTTAGCTTCAACGCCCAAGACCTAAAAACAATGAGTGAGGAATTGGTCAGACAACTCAATGCAATTCTCCAAAAACAAAACATTACAGTTACGTACTAATTAAAAACAAAAAAAACCAAAAAAAATTTATGAAAAAAACAATCGCATTTATCGTACTGCTATTCGTAATGGCAATGACCTATGGTCAGAATACAAAAATTCTTAAAATGAAGGATGGAAAAGACACGGTATCTATCGAGGAACTCTATCTCATGGATCTAATCCAGAATGCTGATGTACAATACCGAATTGATACGACATTCAAGAAGGGGTTAATAAAAAAGATCCAGTTTACCTTCAAAGATACATCTAAATTCAGAACATTGCATATGTCTTCCAATGAAATCATTCAGAAAAACAACAAGCCATTCAAAATAAAATACATTGAACTGGATTCTCAAGGAAAATCTTGGAATATAAGTCCGAGAAATTTCAAAAGAATGAAATATCTGACAATTAAATTGAATGACTTCTTGATACGATATTAGCGGTTTATCCGCACTATGAATCTCTCTGCAATACGAGAGATTTTTTTTACATTGAAAAAAGCAACTGCTTCCTTAATCTCCCAAAGATCAATCTTTTAATTTTTTAGTCTTTTAATTTTTTAATATGTTTGAAATAACTATTCCATTCATCAAACTCTCCGAGAAAGCGAAGACTCCTTCACAAGCCACCCAGTCCGATGCCTGATACGATCTCTTCTCCACAGAAAGTTATACCCTCAAACCAGGAGAGAGAAAATTATTTAAGACCAATATTTCTACCGCAATACCGCATGGCTACTACGGCAGGATCGCACCACGTTCATGATTAGCATATAAACATGGGATAGATATCTTGGCAGGAGTCATTGATTCTGGCTATAGAGGAGATATCTGAGTTATTGTCATCAATTTCGGGTATGAAGATTTTCCCATCAATGAAGGAGATAAAATCGCTCAATTCATTATAGAAAAATGCCACTACGTCGAATGGCAAGAAGTGAAAGAACTTACAGAAAGTCAGAGAGGGGAATGAGCACGGGGATCTACAGGGAAAAAATAATATCGTCATTCCGGCGTTAATGGTGTCTTTGCGAGCCGAACCTGCCTGCCGCCGCGCCTCGTAGAACTACGATGGGTAGGCTGGTGAAATGAGGCGTGGCAATCTAACTGTTTTTACTAATGAGGATTGCTTCGCTCTGCTCGCAATGACGATTAAACGTCAATCAAAGATTTCCGATTGTCTTTATACCATTCATATTTCTTAGTAAATTCATCTTTGGGAGTGACAGCTATTCATAGTTCCTTGAATTTTTTCTGTAAACGCTGCAGCGCAGAGGACTGACCTTCTTCATCGGTCAGGATTTCTAATTCCAAGATTTTGCCATATCATGTTGTATCATCCAATGACACTTCAATGCCTTCCCGATCAAATTGGATCCTTTTTCTCAATCGAATAATTTCTACATCATATCCTAAAGCAAGAAAGAGTGATTTGAGCTTATCAAAATCATCAATCTCGAATCTGATCTCAATCTCTTCTCTCATCTCATCATGCAGATTACCCTTTTTCATTCGAATTTTTGCATAATGATCATTCTTCTGTATCCTGAGATCATGTGGACCAGAGAAGTAATATGTAATCTGATTATCTTCATTGAGGAAACGAGCATGACTATGAAAAAAATCCAGTAAGTTGGTATAAGTATCTATATCTACAAACGATCTGAGCTCTACTTCTCTATTTTCCATTGTTCTTGAAATAATTTTGTATATAAAACAATTGTTCGAAATGACACATTGTGATTTAGTATACTAAATTTCATACATGATGCAAAACGAAATCATTATCAAAAATAGCAAGCAGATCGCGAATATCAGGAAATCCGGTAAATATCTGACCCAGCTTTTGGAGAAAATCAGAGATGCGGCAAAAGCTGGCATCAAGCTGATAGAACTGGAATTCATCGCAGAAGCTTTTATCCAGAAGAACAACGTCAAAGGAGCATTCAAAGGATATAATGGATTCCCCACTATTTTATGCTTATCGGTCAATGAATGTCTGGTGCATGGCATCCCAGATAATTACACCCTCAGACATGGCGATGTGCTGAAAATTGACGCAGGGATCAATTACCAAGGCGGGATCAGTGATGCAGCCATTACCGTGATTATATGATGAGAAAAAGCTAATCCCTTGGGATATAAATTGATGAAATCTACCAAAGAAGCGTTGGATAAGGCTATACTGAAAGTCTGACCGGGGAAAAAGATGTTTGAGTATTCACATGCTGTATACACCCACGTGTTGAGTCAGTGATGTATGATTATAGAAAAGCTGACAGGACACGGCGTAGGAGTCAACGTTCACGAAAAACCGTATATTCACAATCATCCTCATCATCCCGATACCAAAACAGTAGAATTTAAACCAGGTATGATACTAGCATTTGAACCCATCACTGCCATTCAGTCTAAAGATTTTGAACTTAGAAAAGGCAATGATCGAAATCTGTATACCAAAAAATGAGACATCTGAGCCCATCGGGAATATACCGTGCTGATTACCGATGGTGGTTATGAGATTTTAGCTGGAATAACTGAATTTGAATAGAATGGTGAGAACAAACCCTCCGCTTCACGTTTGTTCAGCACCTCCCTTAACAGGGCGGAATCAATTAACTACTTCCCCTCCTTGTCAAGGGAGGGGTTTGGGGTGGGTTTGTTTGCCCACAGACCGGAAAATTCTTAATTCTTAATCTTTCCAATATGATCCTCTGAATCGACCCATGAGTGAGAAAGGTAGGCTATGCCTTGATAAATCCAGACTTAACTATAGTTGATTCGGGCATTTTGCTCTTAGAAAAAAAATCACCTACCAGACAAGATCAATTTGAGAGGATGATCCAAATCAATGATTTTTTTACTGAACTCATCAAAAAACATAAAATAACAACCGTCTGTATGGAACAGTTATTCTTCACAAAATTTAATCAGAGTAATGCTGAATTCGTTTACGGCATTAGGGCGATATTACTTACTCTATGCATCAACAATAAAATTACCATCAAAGAGATCACACCTATTCAATTGAAAAAATACGTTACCGGCAATAGCAAAGCAGAGAAGAAATTAGTGCAGAACTGTATCATGAAAATATTCAAACTCAAAGAATGTCCAGAATTCAACGATGCCGCTGATGCATTAGCATTAGCGTATATAGCGAATAAAATGAAAGAATCACCCCCTCCCCCTCTTTATCCACAGGATTCCCTTCGGTCGCAAAGAGGGGAGCCCAACATTGAAAGCCTCCTTTGGTAAAGGAGGTATCCGCCTAGGCGGGGGGAGGATTCTATTTTTAGAAAAATTTTTCCATATTTCCATCTTTCAATTTTCAATTCCACGGCAAGCCGTGGATTAAGCTCAGACTTCTTCATGAATTTCCTCTATTTCTTTTTCTTCTTTCTGAAGCATGTGTTCATTTTGTAGTGCAAGGACTTCTGCTTCTTTTGCTTCTCTATGATAGGCGTGAATGCTATGTTTGATCAATTTCTGAAATCTCGTCTGGAAGAGGAGTCAGGTAAGTCCTATAAATAATGGCGCTCACATAAATCCATAGATGATGGCGATGACTTTACCTCCATGAGTAAGTGGTGCCATATCTCCATATCCTATAGTAGACATTGTTACAGTCGTAAAATAAAATGAATTGAAAAGATTCCAACCTTCTACGATATGAAATGCTATGGTACCTATAACCACGATTATGATAATGACGGCGATAAAGAACAGCACAGGATATTCGCCGACAAATTCATTAAAGAATTTCTTGATATAATGATGCATGAGAATGTCCATAGAAAGATAAATATATTGTAATTATAACCAGAATTTAAAAAAATGCAAATTTCAAGAAATAGTCTTTGCGAGAAGTCCGCATAGGCGGACGACAAAGCAATCCAGTCATTGTTTCAATGAATTTACCGACCAATAATCTATTTCTTTCATCCTCTGAAATCATCAGAAAAATATCCTCTGAAATCCATCTTTCAAGATTTGACAAATAAAAATTTCTGAGTATAATTGAACTAGATTTATTTATGACCACAACAAAATGCCGACAAAATTTGATCAGCTCTTCAAAGAATTCTCATGACTCAATCACGAAGACAAGAAGCAGAAAGTGTTGGCGGTACTGGACTTCATCAAAGACAAGATGAACATGGCTCAGGCTATCAGTAGTTTCATCCAGAAGAGTCCCAATATCACCGATGACTTCCTGGAAAGAAATTATAGTATGATCATGAAGGTCGCTCTAGAGAGCAATGAAGAGAAAATGACAGCAGAAGCACAACAGAGATTACAGCAAATTGCTTCTATCGAAAAGATGAATGGCGAGAAAGAAAAGAAGGATCAGGAAGAAGCAGAAGACATGTTAAAGAATATGTAATAATACCATTTTATCCACTTATTTATTCCAAATGACTGAAATTAAAGAAATTAAAGATTTAGCTAAAGAAACCGTCAAAGTCAGTCCGTTAAAGATTGAAGAACGTAATCTATTAGTTTCTACAAAGAAGATCGATGAGGCATATAAGAAAAAAGTACTGGACAGTACATTAAATTTAGAAACCACTGATGGTAAAAAAGCAGATTTTGTAGTAAGTGACATTATTAAAGCCATCAATACATTAATGCCTGCAAATGATACACTTCTCAAAAGCAATCAAAGAGTGTTTAAATTAGCAACAAGCTCTTTGACCATAAATTGAAAAACAATCAAGATCGGTCAATTTTGAGCGAAATCAGAGAATGTAGCGTATCTTCAATTATGAATAGGTGCAGATCCAGATTGATATCGGGGAAAGTGAACATCAGACAACGCAGCAGCTTTAGGTATCGCCGGAACAGTAAATACATCCACAACACCAGATGTCATAAAAAACGATAGCTGAATAGATAAGACAAAAATAACAGCAGAGAAAGGTAAAATCATTCTAACAAACATAAAAGATATAGATCTGAAAAATTATACAGACAAAAACCCAACGTATAAATTTTGGTTTGATCTTGCTACAAAAAAATGAATTTTTGGTGAAAATTACGAAATTAAAAATATTAGTGTAAATGCAGAGACCAAAGAGATAATAGTAAGATCTTCTCTTAGTGGCTCATCATGAAAGGAATATAAAATTAGTATTTGATGATTCATCAAAGATGCTCAAACATGAACCATAGACACAGATAAATTTGTAAAGCTATTTAATGAGAAAATAATTAAGCAAATATTAGTAGCTGAATATACAGATACTAAAGATAAAAATTATAATACCTATCTAAATAACTATAATAGTCTTGTATCTTCAAAAGCAGTTGATTTAACAAAAAATTTATCAACCTGATATTCAACAAACACAGAAAACAATAAGAAGGCATTAACAATACTCGCTGATACCATAAAGAAAGATGTAAATATTTGAATTGATACAAGGAATACAACATATAAAGATTCTAGAGCTGAGAAATTAGTGAATGATATTACAGCTAGAGTAAAATTATTGGAAGCAAGATTAAAATATCTTAAAATGAAGGCTACTGATGAAACAAAAGTATCTTGATTTGAAAAATTCTTGAACGAAAAAACACCTAAAACAGTTAAAGAAAAACTAGAATCTGATAATGCAATAAGTTTAAAGAAGTGAGAATACAAAACGTTCAGAGATGATTTTAATTCAAAATGAGTTGCGAAGTATCTTAAGGTATCATATACGGATCGGGCTAATTTTGATGCGAGATTAAATAAGATTGATAAACTTTATGGTTACGGTAAGTAATATTATAAGATAATAATCAAAAGAGATATAAAAAGCTGCTCATCTCTGAGTGGCTTTTTCTTGTTCTTGTAATTTTCCACCAAATATATAAAAGCATACCAAATGATATAGTCTTCGTATTATTTTATCGCGATTCCGCCTATGCGGAGGAGCTTTTATCACTTTATCTATCATGAATCTAGAGAAGCTTTTTTGAAGCAAAGCTAAGGTGGACATACTCAAATACCTGCTTTTCAGGAGGCAGGGAGTCTCTATGAGAGCGCTGGAAAGCGAATTGACTCGGACCTTTCCTGCTATCAAAAAACAGGTGGATTCGCTCCTGGAAGCCAACGTCATCGACGTCAATAAGGAAGGACAGGGATGGTCTATTACTATCAAGACAGAATTTCATGATAATATCAAAAACATCTTTTTTTATGGCCTCAGAAGCGAACTAATAGGATTATTCCAGACTTATGAAATAATGATAGATAAATATTTCTTCGGCAAAAGATTCGGCACAGATATCGAATCAGACTTGGTTATCATTTACAAAAACTGCGAGAAACCGCAGATAGACAGCATCAAAGAGAATATCAATAATATCTTTAGAGGATATTTTATCGAAACCGTTTCCGTTGTTTTTATGTCGATAGAGGAGCGGCAAAAACGCTATAGATTGGCAGATAGATTCGTTTTGCAGATAATGAGACACATCAAAGAATAATTTGTCGTTCCGGCGTTAAGCTTTGCGGCCGGAACCTTAATTGGTTTACTTAACTGGGAAGATAATGAAAACATACTATGTATACATTTTAGCCAGCAAAAAGAATTGAGTTCTTTATATATGAGTGACAAACGATCTTTTAAGGAGAATTCAAGAACACAAAGACGAAATAAATGAATGATTTACAAGGAAATATTATATCAAAAAATTGGTATATTATGAATGATGTTGAGATATGAAAGAAGCAATTCTTCATGAAAAGCAATTAAAAAAGCGAAATAGACAGCGGAAAATAAATC
>JBBABI010000053.1:0-8189 GCA_041679065.1 Candidatus Absconditabacterales bacterium | reverse complement strand
CTATGTTACCGATCACACCGATGCAACGGAAGCGGTGCTCCAGAAAGGGAAAGACGGAGCAATCTACCTCATCAGTGCAGATCAGGAACGCGAAAATATCGACACTGCAAAAGCGGTGCTCCAGGCACTCGGGAAATCGCATGATCTCATTTCCTTTGTAGAAGATCGTCTGGGTCATGACTGGCGTTATGCTTTAGATTCCTCAAGTACAAAAGCGCTTGGCTGGGCACCAAAAGTTTCTTTTGATGAAGGGCTCAAAAAGACGGTGGAGTGGTATCGAGAGAAATATACAAATATGTAGACATATTGCTTTCTTTTGAAGATGACATTTATAAACTGCGCTTCCTATGAATTCACCTTCTGTGTTATCCGTTGATTCGTGTGAAAATTGTGGTGCGTGTTGTATTGCAGCTTCTCGATTGCCTATTAAGCCACATGAAGTTGAAGCATTGCCACAGGATTTAAGAGATGAAGTGAAAGCACTTTTGTCACAACCAGGATTAAATGATGATCCATCAACGGATTGTATGTGGTTTGATATTCAAGAGAAGAAGTGCCAGCACTATGAATATCGACCTGAGGCGTGTAGGAATTTTAAAAAAGGTGGAGATACGTGTAAAAAAATTCGTGAATATATAGGTGTTATCTGATTGCATCGAAACAAAAAATCTACAATCTAAAAAATGGTATTCGCTTATTTTGCACAACGTTTCAGGTTACCCGAAGTGCGAGGCGGTACAATTTGGCGCGATAGCGCCCTACCGCCGAAGCATTTGGGAGAGCCGTGGCGACTTTCATCCAATTCAAAACGGAGCCACGGCGAACCGGGTAATCTGTGTTATGTAACGTCAATTTTTTACTGTATTCCAAGGCACCTGTAGCTTACGTTCTTTTCGGGGCGGAAAAACAACAAACAGGGTTCGTTTGGGCGTAGGGCAGAGGGGAACTAAAGGGGTGAATGCCCGAGGCTTATTTTAAACGTTTGCAGCATTATCAAGTCTTTTATATAAATGTGAAAGTAGCCCAAGAGCATCAAGACAATCGTTTGCAGTATAGATTTCAGATTTTTCAAGATCTTCGTGCTCTTGATGAGCGAGAGGATTGCGAAACGCAGCCAACATTGCTTGTGATAAAAGCATATTTCCTCTAGAAATTGTTTTCTTGGTTTCATCAGTAATCTTTGCACCTGTAGAAGCATTTATATATGAGTTATATTTTTTGACAACATCTAGTGCAGGTTGCGCTGTTTTAAATGCTGCAATAACAACTTGATCGTCATCTTCATCTTGTTTTGAGATCTTATCTCGAATCTTTGTGATATATCTTTTTACGCCGTTAAAGACTGCGTCAAAGTATTCTTCCCTTTTATAATATTCGAGAGTTAGAGTTTCGAGTTCTGGGCACAAATTTTTGTTATGGAATTCTGGGTATTCATCATTGATTTTATCAGCAACTTGAATAGCAGATTCTGTATCAATGTTTGCCTCAGCTAATGATTCAATTGAATCATTAAAGTTTTTTTTGCCTTCATCAGTCTTTATTGTTTTACTTTTTTTATCTATTTTTGGATTAGACTTAATTGCCTTTTCTTTTTCTGTTTTCCACTGTGCTCTCCAGCTTTTCTCCAGTTGAACAATTGTACTGCTGAGCCAATTTTGAAATTCATTTAGCTCAGGATGTCCCCAGCTTAAAGTTTTCCTGTCAGTAGAAATTACGTCTTCAGGTAGATCGTCAATAAAATCGACTTCCAGATATCCAGTTAAGTATTCGTGGAAATAACTAGAGCTATCTATTGGAAAAAGCTCAGGAAGATTCACTAATTTTTTTCTAGAAAGCAATGCTATACCTCTTAGTTTTTTTGTTAATGGTTTTTTTGTTGTAAAAATTTCGCCAGTAATTACCCCTTTATAAGGATATTTATCGTCTGGAAATTTCCATGTAAATTGAATGTCTAATTGCTGATACCTGGTTTCATTTGTTATTTCTTCATAATTACCACTATTGTGTTTTACAAATACTTTAAAGTCATCATCGAATAAAAAATAATTAGCAATGCCATTCTTCAGTGCCTGAAAATCAAAGCCACTATCACGTTTTATCTGAAGTAGTCTTACAATAGTTCCATTTACATCGTTCGACTTTGATATTTTGTAGTCAGGAAAATATTTTTGAGCACCACGTATTTTATTACGATTCATCTCAAAAAATACCTTATTACCATTCTGGATAGTTGTAATCTCTGCATGATCGGTAATACCAAAAAATGATAATTTTCCGATTCCCTTCTTGCCCATTACTGGTCGATTGAATATGGGATCTTTGGTTTCTTTTTCCTCCCTCTTTTTCCTCCCTACAACTAAATAATGATCATTAATTTGTTCAAAGCTCATGCCCTGGCCATTATCTTTCACTGATATGGTTTTGTTTTGTGGGTCTGTGTCATCAAATTCAATACGAATCTCACTTGCGCCTGCATCATAGCCGTTTGCGATCAGTTCAGAAATAATTGGAGGTAAAGTCGAATACAACTTTGCCCCCAAATCATCAATTGTATTTGGATCAAATTTTAACTCTAGTGTAGGGTTAGTATCATTTACCATAATGATTATTGATAATAGATAAACCTATTTGCTTTGCATATAGTGGCGGAACAGCATTTCCGATCATTCTAGCAATTGACTCAAAACTACTACCAATAAATCTATATGTCTTCGGGAAAGTTTGAAGAGTAGCTCCTTCCCTGAGAGAGAGTGCCCTATTTTCATCAGGATGAGCAAATCTACCATTTGAAATACTAAAAAACTTGGTAGTTATTGTTGGTGCTGGTTTATCCCATGACATTCGTCCATAAGTGTCATTAAACGACACGTTGCCATTTTCCTTTTTATAAGCGTTTATTTGTAAATTTGTGTTTGCCCAAGATAGTCGCGTACCTCCATTCTTTGGTGTTAATTTCAGTCTCTCAATATTATTTTTACTCAATCCTGCAACTGTGTGCATAAAATCAGTAGTATCCTTGTGCCCAGCTTTCACTCTCGGAAATCCATTATTTTTACCAATAAAATCTGCAACGGTTGGGCATGAATAATCTGGTTTAGGAAAAATAATTTTATTCGTTACTCTATTTGCAGTAAGTGAAAACCTTTTTCTTGTCTCTGGTACACCAAAGTGATTTAAGTTAACTACTTCATAATGAACCTTATAGCCTTGTTTCTCTAATTTCTTAACAAATATATCCAATCCACTTTCTTTGTGTTTATTTAGTATTCCAGGCACATTTTCTACAACTACGTAGCCTGGATTGTAGTATTTAACAAATCTGTGGAATTCATGAAGTAAATTCTTGATTGTTGTGACTTGCTTTTATTAGTGCGAATAATAGTCCAATACTGACATGGGCTGCATCCAGCCAAAACTAGGTCATCGTCATTCTTTTCAATGCCGAATGCATCTGTCAGTTCTTTCTCTTTTAATTTATTTACGTCAGCAAGAAAATATTTTGCTCCTTTAATATTGGATTCGTATGTCTCTTTACAATCTGGATCAATATCTATTCCAGCAATTACATCAATCCCAGCTAGTTTTAATCCGTAGCTAAGTCCTCCACCAGAGCAGAAAAAGTCAATTGCCTTTAGCTTATTTTTAGAATGCTTCATAAATATATCTGCCAGAATATTAGTCTCTATATGTTAATTTTACAATTTACAACAAATTACGTTTTCAACAAAAACCAACGCTATTCCCCTAATAAAAAGAACTTCCTTTTAAAAATAACAAACAGCGCTCGTTGGGGGGGGGCGAAAAGAACGTAAGCGGAATCGGTGCCGCAGGAAGAAGGTAAAAAATTTATGTTACATAACTCGTTCTTATGCGCAATGTTTTCGCAATAAGAACGAGTTTGCATATCTTATACGCAGTATTTTGGTTGCCAAACTAACGAAGTATGCATAGGATTTCCTTCCTATGAATTTACAGGCACATCAGAAGGAAATAGACGCGCAGATTGCTCTATTGGAGCGCGAAATGCGTCTCAGAGGATTCAGTCCGCGCACTAGAAAAAGTTATATCGGCATTGTTCGGGAGTATTTAATGTCACACGGTAATGATATACATATTGCCGATGCAGAACATGTAAAAGCGTATTTGCTGCACAAAGAAGAACAGGGATGTGCGCCGGCGACCAGGAATCTGATTCTTAATGCGATCAAGTATTACTATCGCGATGTCGTACGGTCGCGTGCACCGCTAGCGATTCGTGGTGCCAAAGAGCCCAGGAGTCTACCGGTCATTTTCTCTCGTGAAGAAATTCAATCAATACTCGATAGTACAAAAAATCAAAAGCATCGTCTTCTGCTGGCACTGGCCTACGGGGCCGGATTGCGCGTTAGTGAAGTACTCGATTTGTGCGTGCACGATCTGGATGTTGAGCAGTGTACGATGCATATCAAGAATGCGAAGGGGAAGAAGGACCGGATCTCGGTCATTCCCGGAAAGATAGCAGCGGAGATCCATATGTATGTTGCAGATAAAAAAGGCACAGATCTGGTTTTTCCAAGTGAGCGCGGAGGCAAACTGAGTGCCAGGACTGCGCAGCAAATTCTTCAGGATGCCATGCAACGGTCAGGAATAGAGAAGAAAGCAACATTTCATTCTTTGCGTCACAGTTTTGCTACGCATCTTCTGGAGAACGGTGTAGATGTACGCTACGTACAGGAGCTTCTAGGACATCAGAATATTCAAACGACCCAGCGCTACACGCAGGTTACCAATCCTATGTTAAAGAATATTCGGAGCCCGCTCGTTTAGAGGGTATTCTAGGCGTAATTTCTTGATAAGATTTCATGAAAGTTGTCTTCGCCACCGGTATCTATCCTCCAGACATTGGCGGACCTGCGACGTACGTTGAGCGTTTGGCGGGGGAGATGACGAAGGCAGGAGAAGAGGTTGTTGTAATCACTTACGGTGAAAATGAAAAATTAAAAATGAAAAATGAAAAATGGACCGTAGTGCGAGTATCAAAATGGGGAGGGCCGTTGCTGCGCTGGCGCAGATACGCCAAAGCGCTCAAGAAGCATGGGCACGATGCAGATATCGTTTATGCATTCTCTTCTGTGAGTTGTGGAATACCACTTTTCCTTGCACGCCTAAAAAAACCAAAGAAGATCCTGCGGCTTGGGGGAGACTTCCTCTGGGAGCGCTACACCGATCGTGGTGGGCGACTCGATTTGCGCGCATGGTATGCATCGAGTCCAAAATTGCGACCAGTGATGCAGAAAATTCTCTCCGGATTCGATCACATTGTCTTTTCCACGCAGTTCCAAGAGGAGCTCTACAAGGAACACTATCCGCAACTGCCGCAACACTCGGTCATTGAGAATGCCGTGCCGGAAGCACTGGTGCATACGCATTCGGTACACGATCCGTTGCAACTCCTCTTTATGGGGCGATTTGTCGCATTCAAAAATCTTCCAGTTCTTTTGCAGGCGATTGCACGTATGCGCGATGCCCGGCTCACGATAGTGGGGCGAGGGCCGTGCGCCTTACAACTTACGAAGCTTGTGAAACAGTTTGACCTAGAGGGTCGTGTCATTTTCGTTGCACCGGTGCATGGAGAAGAAAAAGAGAAGGTATTTGCCGGTCATGATGTGCTCGTTATCCCTTCTCTCACAGAGATCAGCCCCAATGTGGCGCTGGAAGCACGAGCACATGGGCTTCCTGTCCTCTTAACAAAGGAAACGGGTTTAAGTGCCGCTCTCACGAATGGCATGGTGCTGCGGGATCTCTCTTCTGTTGATCATGTGGTTACGGCACTGCAGGATATTCACGCACGGTATCCGCAGTATGCGCAGGTGGCGGCAACCCCCTCTGATAAGCATCGTGGATGGAAAGACGTGTGCAATGATCATCTGTTACTCTTTCATTCATTATTCTCATGAAGCTACTCATGATCTCGGGGGATCGTTCCATTCTGCAACGGCAGCAGGGGGCATTTTGGTACATGTTGCAGGAATTTAGAAAACACTGGGATCGTATTGATATCATTTGCCCCCGTGTGCCACATCCATCTAAAAACAACGGATCAGGAGCCCTAGTTGAGGAATCATCGCCCATTGGCGGCTCGGTATTTTTCCATTCTTGTCCGCTCCATTTGTTCTATCAGCCCTTGTGGATCATGAAAAAAGGACGCGCTCTTGTTCGGGAACATGGTCATGATGTGATGACCGTGCATGAGTATCCGCCGTTCTACAATGGCGTCGGTGCAGGTTTGATTGCCCGCAAACTCCAGATTCCTTATGCGCTGGAAGTGCATCATCTAGTCGGTTTTCCGCAACCAGCAGACTGGAAGGAGCGAATCGGGCGATTTATGTCTCGCAGATATCTTCGTTTAGATGCACGGGGTGCGCAGGCGGTGCGCGTTGTGAATGCGTGGACAAAGGAAAAACTCATTACGTGGGGAGTTCCAGAAAAGAAGATTCACATTGTTCCGTCGTTCTATCTGGATGCCGATCTTCTGCGTCAGAAGCTCAAGCCACCTGTTTCGTACGATGTTTCTTTTTGCGGCCGCTTGGTTGCGAACAAGAATTTGCGAAGTGTTATTCGTGCAGTTCATCAACTGCCAGGTGCGCGACTTCTGGTTATTGGTGATGGCCCAGAACGGTCGGCATGTGAAGAGCTTGTGCAACAATTAGGCATGGAGAACAGAGTCACCTTTGTTGGGTGGCTGCCAACCATTCAGGCGGTAATCGGTGCCATCACTACGGCGCGCGTTTTCGTCATGAGTTCCCATAGCGAGGGCGGCCCGCGCAATGCGCTTGAAGCAATGGCTGCGGGCATGCCCGTTATTGCCACGCGCGTCGGCATCATGCCGGAAGTGATTCAGGATGGTCTGAACGGCATCTTCACTACGGGTGATCCTGATGATCTTGCAAAAAAGATCAAACAGTTATTGGGGGATGATGCTTTATGCAAACGGCTTGGGGCGGAAGCGACAAAGATTCTGGATCGCTTTGAGCGTACCCGCCTCATTGGGGAGTATGCTGATTTTCTTCAAGGGCTTGCCCGTTCGTCTTCTTCGTAACTCTTCATGAAACTGCTGATTGTCACACAGAAGGTTGATGTGCACGATCCCATTCTGGGATTCTTCCATCGTTGGCTGGAAGAGTTCTCCAAGCATTGCACGCAGGTTACCGTGATTGCTCAGTGTGTCGGAAAACATGCGCTTCCCAAGAATGTCCATATCCATTCTCTGGGCAAAGAAGAAGGATTACCCCGGTGGCGGCAGATTCTGCGTTTCTGGAAATTGCAGTGGTCACTGCGTGGTGAATACGATGCCGTTTTTGTGCACATGACTCCGATTTGGGTGCTTCTTGGTTGCGTGTTGTGGAAGATCCTCCGGAAGCGCATGTATCTTTGGTATGAAATACGCCGTGGTAGCTGGCGGTTGTCTGCCGCACTTCTGTGTGTGCGTACCGTGTTCACAGCAACACAACACGGGCTGCCGCGGTCATCGCGAAAACAGAAGGTCGTTGGACATGGAATTGATCTTCATACATATATCCCCAATTCTTCTCTGCGCGAACCCGGGATCATTGTTGCCGCCGGACGCATTACCCGTTCCAAACATTACGATGTCATCCTGCATGCCTTTGCGCAGCTACCGCAGGATTGCAGACTGCTGATTGCCGGAGGCATCATTACCCCGCACGATACCGCAGAGCATGAGCGTCTGCAGTTGCTCATGCGTGATCGTGCAATCACAGACCGGGTGATAATCCAGTGGGTACCGCCGGCGGAGATGCCTTCTCTTTTGTGTCGTGCAGATCTCCTGCTGCATGCATGTATTGGCGGTCTGGATAAGATTGTTCTGGAGGCAATGGCATGCGGCTGTCCGGTCGTCTCTTCATCTCCTGCTACGCGAGAAATTCTACCCGGCCAATGCGTTGCAACAGAGGCGAACATGGCTGAAAAGGCGCGAGCTATTCTCGCCATGAAACACGATGAGCGTGATGCCTTTGCAGCAGATTTACGTCACCGCGTAGAACAGAACCACAATCTTACTGTTCTCATCAGCACCCTGGTGTATGACATGCAATAATGCGCTTAAGTTTTCTTTCTGCACATATGTCCTCTACTCGTCGTTGGATTCTCATCCTCGCTTGCTGCAGTACCGTCATTGCACTCTTCATGCA
>JBBABI010000052.1:0-8258 GCA_041679065.1 Candidatus Absconditabacterales bacterium | reverse complement strand
AATCTTGTAATGATATCGTATTGCGGGGCTAGTATATCTACTTCTTTCCCCTTCCCCTCATCACCCCACTGGAGGCCGAGGAGTACATCGATTTTATTATTTTTCATATCTTTCTTTTTTAGTTTTTTTTAGTGAGAATAATTAGGTGATTCGCTTGTGATGGTAACATCATGCGGATGGCTTTCTTTCAAGCCGGCATTGGTGATCCTGATGAATTTCGCATGTTTTTGCAGAAGCGCGATTGTTTGCGTCCCGCAGTATCCCATGCCTGCACGTATGCCGCCGATAAGCTGATGAACGACTTCTTTGAGGTATCCTTTGTACGGGACTTTTCCTGTTATCCCTTCAGGCACCAGTTTATTGGTGTCTTGTTCATCTTCCTGGAAGTATCTGTCTTTGGAACCTTTTTGCATAGCTTCAATGGATCCCATACCACGATAGGATTTGAATTTCCTGCCTTCCGTGATAATTATCTCTCCCGGAGATTCTTCTGTGCCGGCAAAGAGTGAACCTGCCATGATACAGCTTGCTCCTGCGGCGAGCGCTTTCACGATATCACCGGAAGATTTGATTCCGCCGTCAGCGATTACGGGAATGCCATATTCTTTGGCAACCTCGTATACATCCGCGATAGCGTTGAGTTGAGGTACTCCTACACCGGCGATAATTCTGGTGGTACAGATAGAACCTGGTCCGATGCCGACTTTGACAGCGTCCGCACCCGCTTTGATGAGTGCTTCAGCTGCTTCTCCGGTAGCGATATTCCCTGCAACAATGTCAATGGTAGGAAATTCGCTTCTGATAGATTTAACTCTTTCAATCACTCCTAATGAATGTCCATGGGCGGTATCCACTACGATTGCATCTACACCGGCTTGGATGAGCGCTTTTGTCCTTTCTTTGCTGTCTTTTCCTGTACCGATCGCTGCGGCTACGCGGAGACGACCTTTCTCGTCTTTGCATGCATCAGGATTGTCCTTGGCTTTTTCGATGTCACGGTAGGTGTAAAGACCGATCAATTTATCATCTTTGTCCACCACCGGAAGCTTTTCGATTTTATGTTCATCCAGTATAGCCTCTACTTCATCTAGGCCTATAAGCTTATGAACTACGATAAGTTCCTTTCTGGGCGTCATTATTTTCGCGATAGGAAGAATATCTCCGTCTTTTTTGCCTTTGAGGTCGCGATTTGTCACAATGCCTACTAACTTACCGTTTAGTGATTTCACTACAGGT
This sequence comes from Candidatus Absconditabacterales bacterium, assembly GCA_041679065.1. GTDB lineage: Bacteria > Patescibacteriota > Gracilibacteria > Absconditabacterales > Absconditicoccaceae > CAJBLF01. Next base: position 7,022 of record JBBABI010000052.1, on the reverse strand, counting down.
ATACCTCCGATTTTGTGTTCTTTTATGAGCAAGAGAGCATCCTTTACTGTCTGTGTCGAATAGATAGTTACTGGATCGTAGATCATTCCGCTGTCTGCGCGTTTGACTTTAGTTACTTCTGCAACCTGATCTTCGATGCTCATGTTTTTGTGGAGTACACCGATACCACCTTCACGTGCGATAGCTATGGCTAATCTTGCTTCAGTAACCGTATCCATTGCGGCTGAAACAATAGGGATGTTCATCCAGATGTTTCTGGTGAATTGAGTAGTTACCCGTACTTCTCTGGGCAATACCTCTGAATATAGCGGGATGAGTAAGACATCGTCAAACGTCAATCCCAATTCTAAATTTTGTGTTTGCATATTTATTTCGGTTTTAGTTTATAATTCTTTTTTATTTGGTGAGTAATTATAGTTTTTTGTCGTAATATGTCAAACATTATTTTGGTATAAATTTTTGTTGTAAAATATTAGAAATAAGGATGTTCGTCTTTGCTGAACAATGATATCCTCATGAGAATCTGTTATGCTCTGCTATAAGTTGGTATATTCGTAGCTTTTTTCAAGTTCAGGAACGGTATCAAATTTGCTAATATCTGATGGCTTTATCCATTGGTACTCTGTATTTTCTCGGTCTAAAACAATGTCCGGTTCTTCATCCATTTTTACGATGACAGGGAAATTAATCCATGCGATCTTTGTCTGAGGGTCGTGCATGATATGTATCTTCCCTTTGTGAATGTTCTTAATCTCTTCTGACCTGATTCATAGTTCTTCCTGGACTTCTTCGCATATTTTCTGCTCGGCGTTTTTCTCTTCATCTATAAATCATCAGATGCAGTCCCGTTTTCATTTATATGCTCCTACTTTGTCGCTCCTTTTGAGAAGCAGTACTTGGTCTTTGTACTGGATCCATATATTAAATACGAAATTCTCTTTACTCCCATGATAATCAATTCTGCCATCGGGGAATTTTGGTAATTTTTTTCTAAAATATACAATGATGTCTTCATAGGTCATGTGTATGAAATCCATGAGCTTTTTTAATCAGATAAAAGTTTTTCGATGATCTCAATAGCTTTTTTTTGATCCATAAAATACGGTGAAGTGGCTATGGTCACTAGCTTTGCTTGAGAAATCAATCTTCTTATGATCTGGATATCTTCTGGAGTGATCTCTTTGTCCTGTCGGAAATCGGAATCAATGTCTAAAATGTAGTTCATGGTTCAGAGTTCATGGTTCATGGTTTTAAGAGTGTAATCTGTTCTTATTTGGATAACTTTATTAATAATTCACGAATTTGTTGCCGCAGTAATGAAGTTACCAACATTTGTTTCTTTATTAACGAAATCTTCTATTTTTTTCAACTCTGCACTATGCACTCTGAACTCTGCACTATTGGGTTTAATATCAGAATGCTGATCAATGTGAATAAGCGTGTTTTGTTCATTTCCTCGAAACGATAATGCATGATTATGATTGTCTACGATGAAGATGGGAGTTCATTGATAATCAATCTGCAGAAAATGTTTAAGTCCTTTGCAAGTTATCAATTTTCAATCGACCACCTCTTCAAAAGCAATTTCTGAGCCTATTTCAAGGTCATCTAGTGTTCATTGGATTAAATCTGGAACGTATATTTTTCCACGCGAAGAAAGTGCGAGTCTTTCTGGATAAGAAAAATCGTTGTTGCCGAGCGGTTCGTGGATGAAGGTTCAGGTTGGATACATTTTTTTGGATTAAGAATTGAGAATGGAGAGTGGAGGATGGCGGATTGTAAATTCTTTTTAAAGGTGTGGTTAGAAATATACAGACTTCTTACATTTTTTGCTGTTGCATGTACATATGATCTTGTTTCCTTTATTATTTTTAGCAGAAAAATCACAGGTTAGTTCTTCTCCTTTATGTATTTTTCTTTTGGTGATCATAATCAGCTTGTTAACGATTTTGCAATTAGGATCGCAAGAATGATTGATAAAATCTGATCTATCCAATTCTTTTCTCTGTGTTTCTGCTAGGTAGAATCATGGATAAATTTCAAGAGCGTAATTATAACTTATCTCATCGGGTAAATCACTAATTTCGTCCTTTGTAAGAATATGTCCTCACCAAGCGGCAACGACTTCGTTTTTATGTATGTCTCTTGCGGAAAACAAACCTAATCCATCAATAGGACTCACTTTTGTTTCCGTATAGGGAGAGATATATCAGTTCACTCTAGGATGATTGTTCAATGTATTGATACGGTTTTCATAATCAGTTTTTATAGGCATCAAAAATTGGTTATTGTGTAAATATAATTCCTCTAAGGGTATAATCTTCTCTTCCTTGAAATGAAGCCTTTTAGTTGCTTTTTAGTCTTTTGGTAAGAAGGCTATCAATGAATGTGGAATGGAATATTCTCATAAATTTGCAAATTTTTTAATTCTGAGTATAATTAAATCTGTAGTTCTCTCTTTTTATCTTATTGTTGATAGAAATGAATGATATTATGCAACCATCGGTCTCCAATGCGGAACCTCTCATGTCATGAGTGAAAAATGATTATATGAAAGATCTTGCAGGCATTCTGGTAAATGTAAATGAAAAAACATTAAAGGAACTGAATAGATATCTTAGTTTTTTTAATTTGCTTAAAACGGTGATACTCAGAAGAGTAGTAGGCAAGCCGTATCTTTACAAGCACTTTCTGAAATGATACGAAAACATCAAAGAAATAAGCGAAACCATCCATCAAAATGTTTTGCCTAGTCTGGATTCTGTAAAGGAAGATATTCTTTCCAATATACGCAACAGTGATCTTCCGGCAGAATCAAAGGAAGCATTTGAGCAGAATATGATTTCGTGGGTTTCTGATCTGCAGAGAAAGCTCATTCCTATCCCTTACCGTCTGAAAACAATGGAGGAAATCACCGTTAAAATGAAAGACAAAGTGGATAATGATGAAAGTACTCTCCTTCTGGACTTAGATCTTTCCTTGATTGGCGATACTGAAGAGTGAAAAGAGGAATTGCGCCAATTCAGTAAATCATATGATGATATAAGGGATGCGATAAATGAATACTATGCATTTATCAAGGCAGTTGATAAGCTTACTGGTCTTATCAAGGTGACATAAGGGTTCAGTGAAGATAATTAACTTTAAGAAACGCATATCTTTTATCTTTTTAATCTATTATTATGGATAAGACAAAAAATAGTCATCTAAATGATATGCAAGAACGTCCTGATATGCTGGAAACGATAAATCTTCGCGTATTACAGGATTTACAGGAAGATTGAACAATAACTTTGTCTCAACTCAAGAGATTTGAAAAATTGGCGTCTGATAAATGAAATGAGCATGTAATTAAATACTTTAACGACTTTGATAACCGATTAAATAATCATGGCTTTTCATCTAATTCCATTAGAAGTGCGATAGTATGATTGCTGAAAAATAAGTGATATAACTGAGAGTCCACTTACACAGCACTCAAACACTCTGTTTTGGGTTTCCTCTATGAACTTATAAGCAGTGTTGAAGGACAAACAGATGAGGTAGTTCAGAAAACTGAAAAACACGCAAAAAATATGAATATTGCAAGAACAAAAGAAAAGAAAGAGAAGGAAGTAAAGATAGACAATTTAAAGGAAAAACTCAATGAATGAGTAAGACTGCAAAAACTTGAAGACATGCTGTCTTTTTTGAAACCTATGAAAGAGTGAGTGAAATTTGACACACAAGCACAAAAAGCTGCAGATCTTATGTCTAAGCCAGGTAAAATGATGGAAGCTATTACATTATCAAAAAGTTTAAAAAAACCAGAAAGAAGGGAATTTACAAAAGAAGAAGAAAAAAAATTCATTGTTGCTAGAGCACAACTTGCTGAACAATTAGGCTATAAAGTTTTTAAAAATCAGGGAAAATGGTTTGGAATTGAGAATGAAAAATACTGGATTTCTATGCAACATTTTATGATGCCATGCCCTTTTGGTTATAAAAATGGTAGAATTTCTGAAATTTCAGTGATAGACCAAAAAAACGAAGACAATGAAATTGAATTTCATAGCGGTGATAAGATAACTGGGATGAGAAATACAGAGCTTAGGAAGATTTTAGATGAAATAGCTAAATATTTCAATTAGTTATAATTATTATCATACAAATTATTTTATCCATTTACTTATCCCCATGATCAATACACCAAATTCATCTTCTGAAAACTCCAATAAGCCAAAGTTTTCAACAGTTAAAAAAGCTATTCAGCTATCAGCAGAGCGTCAGGCAGCATATGATGGCCGTAAAAAGCCGAAATCAAAACATTATAAAGAAGCTTTCGATAAACTCAGAGAATTAAAAAAGACTAATCCTGAGCTCTTGGAAAAAGCTATTATTACCTCTGCCGAATATAAGGATATTAAGGATGAATTGGGTTCGGATTTGTATCGGATATTCCAGGAAGTTTGGACGGAAGTAAGTACTTGATATTTATACAGAATACGTCAGGCGGAAAAACAAATGAATGAAGAAAAGATGACTGATCCTGATAAAGCCAAACAAAAGTTTATTAATTCAATCAATGACATATTCAATGAAATGATTATAGAAGTCAGAAAAAGACCTTTAATAACACATTCATTTGTAACTGAGAAAGAAAAAAATCTTTTGGATAAAGTGATTTCTCAGACAAAAACATGAAAATTGGAACTTATCGAATTGGCTGCCGGTACGCTTACACAAGAACAAAAATTAAATGCAGAAAAACAGGAATCGAAATCTTCTGATAATAAAACTGCAGAAGATCTGAAAACGCAATTACTGGAAAGTAAACCGAATTTTGGAACAATCAGAAAAGCTATCAAAGGCTCCGCTGAAGAAATGACATCCAAAGAGTTTCTAAAGGCTCCAGAGCAAAGGCATATAGATGCGATTATTGGCTATTATAAATTGCTTCAGGAAGATCCAAAATTACTTGGTAAAATGATTAATTTAGCGGCTAAGGGGAAAGAAATAACAGATGAGTTAGGTCTGGATTTACACAAGCTTTTCGGTCAGGTTCGGAATAAGGAATTGACTGCCACAATGAGCGAGGATATTGATGCTGCTATGCTATCATATTATCAAACAAAAAATCCTTCAGATAAAGATGCTGAAAAAGAACTGCTTTTTATCTCTAAAAGATATCTTGATCAGAAGGCGGAGCAACTAAGAAAAGATCCTCGTATAATTACTGCTTTTGCTGGTAAAAAGGCGCTTTTGGATAAGGTGTTGGACTTCGCTGTATCATCTGTTGATATTGCTCAATCATTATCTGATGATATTGCTCAATCATTATCTGAAAATATTGTTTAATATTATTTTTTAATCTTTCCCAATAGAGAAAATCAGTTGAGAAAAGTTCCGGATTGCTTATACTCTGAATATAGTTAACAACTAACAGCTAACAGTGAATAGCGTCGGAATTTTTTTTTGTAAAAAAACACCTTCGTTGTTCACTATTCACTTTTAACTGTTCACTATTTTGTATGATCCTCTCATGAAAAGAATTATCCATTGCTCTCCAGCAGGAATTGAAGGTGAATGTGCAGAAAACATTTGCCGGGAAGAAGGCGTATGTCGCCATCATTTTCCTATGAAATGATTATTCATCAGCGACGTACGTGAAGCATAAGAAGATATATGGTGAGACCATCGGTCTTCCGGTCATCGTCTTCGGGCAGAATCATATCGCAGACTACGATAGAAATCAAGCGAATACTTTCGATGATGTAGGGATTTATGTGAATCAGCAATATGACAGTATAGGAAAGATCATGGAACTGATAAAATATCTTAATTACGACAAAGAATGTGTCGGTATCATCGTCCAATTACCACTGCCTGAGCAGTTTCAGCCATATAAAGAACAGATCTTAGCCGCGATAACTCCTGAGAAAGATGTGGATGGACTAGGCGGAGTGATTATGTGATTATCAGAAATATGATTGATTGATTTTATTCCAGCGACGCCGAGAGCGGTTTTTGCTCTGCTTAACTATTTTCATTTGGATGATTTTCAAGGCAAGATGGTGGCCATTCTCGGCCAAAGCAATATCGTCGGCAAACCGCTTGCGCTCGAATGCATCAAGAGAGGAGCAACCGTCTATTCGTGCAATGTCCAGACCCCTATTGAAGAGATCAAAACGATGACTAAGCAGTCAGCATATATTATTTCCTGTACGGGAAAAGTGCATTTGGTGGATGAAAGTTTTGTCCGTGATGATAAGACGCAGATCATCGTAGATGTAGGATACGGACATATAGAGGGCAAACCAGTCGGGGATGTGAATAGAGAAAAGGTGGCTGAAAAAGTTTCGGCGTATACTCCCGTACCATGAGGCGTATGACCATTGACGGTAGCCTGCATTTTCGCGAATGTGATCACGCTGCAAGGATATAAGGATGTGTTGAAACCATATAAATTGTAAGAATGAATAATGAACAATGAATAATGAACAATGTCGGAGTCTTTTTTATTTTTTTCATTTGTGTATGGCGAGAGCGAATCTTGGTGTGTGGGGAGACAGCATTGCTTGGTGAGCGAATGATTTTGAAAAATGATGACGAGTCGCTCGCTTGTGGAACCATTATTTATCAAAGGATCTTCCACTGGAGGTATATAATCTTGGTATTTCATGAGACAGCACGGCTGATGTTATCAAGAGATTTGAGAGCGAATCTTCTTCTAGGGAAATAGATATTGTTATATTCGCTATCGGTATCAATGATACACAGTATTTAGATGCCAAACAAAATAGAGTATCGTTAAAAGAATTTCAAAATAATATAAACAAACTTTATACTCTGGCGCAGAAGTTTACTAAAAATATAATCTTTTTGAGTCTCACTAAAGTAGATGAGTCCAAAACAACGCCTATACCACGGAATACTAAAAAATCTTTCTATATGAAGGATGTCCTAACGTATAATGATGTCATAAAAAGCTTTTGTATGCAAAACGGTGTATCGTTTATTGATGTTTTTGATTACTGACTCTG